>RPPD01000336.1 GCA_003818675.1 Spirochaetaceae bacterium | reverse complement strand
GAAACAATGAGTATATCTGGAGCCTGGGCGGCCAGATAGAACCCGCAAGGTGGTACTCTGTCCCTGCTGTGGATGATCAAATGCTTTTTATGGGTACGTCTGATTTCGGTCCGGCGGGATTCCTGTTTAACTATTACGCGCTTGACAGGTTTACAGGAGAAGTTATCTGGCAAACTAGCGCGGACTCCTCGCTTTATCCTGGAGCAGAGACAGCTGTCGTGGACCTCCTGTATGATTACGTGGAGCTTCTGGACTATATGGCGCCATGCGTATGGAACAACCTGGTTATCTTTTCAAGCGGGGATCGGTCTGTAAGGGCCTTTGACAGGTATACAGGCGATCTGGTATGGGAACAGTCATTTGCCATGCATACTTCAAGTGCACCCACAGTGGCAGGGGACAGGATATACTTGGGCCTTGACGGAAATGATTCTATGCAGTACGGGATGTCTGGAGACGTGCAGCCAAAGCTTTTATGTCTTGCGGCAGCTGACGGCCGCGTCCTGTGGAATCTGGATGTTGAAGGTAAATTGCTTTCTTCCCCTGTCGTTGCAGGAAAATGGATAGTATTTGGAACTGACCGCCATTTTTTCTATGTGCTTGAGGAAGTTTTCTGATTAAATGATCTTGTCCAGGATAAGAGCAATTATGAAGGCAGCCGCGGGTGTCAACACCCATCCCGCGAGCATCAGGATAAGGCGGGTAAACCTGATTGTCTGCATGCCTCGCATGAATCCAAGGCCTATCATTGCTCCAATCAGCGCCTGAGATGTTGAAACTGGCACGCCTGCCAATGCAAATGCATGCACAGTGACAGCCTCTGCAAGAACTACTGTGAGTGCGCTTGACGGATCAAGCCTGACAAGCCGCGAACCCATGGAATACATAGCGGATTTTTGACAAAACAAAGATCCTGTTGCTATACAAAGACCTCCTGCAACAGATGCGATAAATGGTGTAATAAGACCGCTTGTGACAAAAACAGAGGTGATACCCGCGACACTATTGGCTCCAAGTGCGTAAGCGGCATAACAGCCTGCCATTACAAGACCGAATTTGACAATTATATCCTGTCCGAAAATTGTCACAGGCAAAATGGAAAAAATGGATGTGACAAGGATAGATGCGAGTATGGCAAAAACAGCACCCAGTACGGGAGTTAGCAGCCAGCAGATCGCGATTTTTTCAAGGGCGGAAACATCAAGGGTGTTATTCAAAAAACCAATGCCCGCGATGGAACCTATGGCAATCTGGGAGATAGATGCAGGAAGCTTTGCAGCTGTCATGACTGTAATTGTAATCGCAGAAGCCATGCTCACTATGACTGCCGTTCTGATGGTCTGGCCGGCAAGAACATCCAGGGTATGGTATCCAGCTCCTGAACCGATGAGTCCTCCAAGGCTGACAAAGACAGCGCAGAGAATGAGGGATGTCCGAAAACGTATTGAGGATGTGGCCACGGCCGGTCCAAAAATATTTGCAGTGTCATTCCGCCCGACAGCCCATCCAAGAAACAATCCGCTTGCAAGCTCCCCTGGAATCATGGCTACAACCTGCGTTTTGCCACAGCGATGCCCAGCCTGTCGCTGATGGCTTCTGCCTTGTCGGAAACTGAAGAAATGTCCCTGACCAGCTGGTTGAGCAGTATCATGTCGGCTTTTTCAACCGGAAGTTCAAATATTCTGGACGTGAGACTGTGTTCGATTTTATCAATCTCGCTTTCAAAACTATCGATTCGCCTGATGAGTGGTACAATGTCCCTGCGATAAAAAAAATCATGGAATGCCTGACAGATCAGCTTGGATGTTTCAAGGTTGCGCGATAAAAGCACTTCAATATCCTTGCGCAATACAACAGGAATTATGATTCTAATATGGCTCATGTGGAAACAGATATGTTCAAATGTGTTAGGCAGGGCATCCATGGCTTCCATCAGATAAAGAATATCTTCCCGCAGATCAGGTACAAGGGCCTTGTGATACAATTCTTCTTCAATTTCACGCCGAAGGTCGTCAGCTTTTGATTCCTCGCGATGGACCTCCTGGACAAGCGAATCCTGAGAATCAAATACATCCTGGTTCATAAAACGCAAAAGGCATGCAAGACAATAATACTGGCAGGCAGAGATATGGCCGAGATATATTTGGATTTTTTCAAGGATAATACGTTCTCTTTTCCAGATAAAAAGGGGCATTCTTGTGCTTCCGTTTATCAATTATATGAATGCTCTGGAAGCGTGCAACTATTTATTGCCATGTTTTTTACCGGAAAGAATCTGCAAGAAACGTGAAAAAAAACCGTTCCATGTGATATGCAGGAAATCAAAAAGAACTGTCAAGGACAACAGAATGATTAACAACCATGGGAATGCATCAGGAAAAAGTGTGTACAGGGTTGGCATTGCCTCTTTGTAAACCGGCACATCAACGATAATTGCACGCTCCTCAAACATCTCCGTACTGTCTGTGATGGCGCCAGATGCATCAATGATGCAGGTTAACCCTGCATTTGTTCCACGTACAAGGGTCCTGCGGTTTTCCACTGCGCGGAAACGTGCTGCAGCAAGGTGTTGTGTGAGCGCAGAGTTAGTCTGTGACCACGAGTCATTTGTTATATTGACGAGTATGTCAGCGTCATCTCTTACAAATCCGGCACACAGATCCGCGAAAACGTCTTCAAAACAAATCGGTACCCCAATCTTTATAGCAGGTTTGTTTTCGCGCGGCAAAGACAGCAGGCTGGTTGTGTTTCCCATGGTCCAGGACTGATAAATACCAATAACCTTGTTAAAGAATGTGCGCATGAACGGAATATCATAAAGGGGTATATGTTCTACAAATGGAACTGGATGCTGTTTTGCGTAATATTGTGCTACGCGGCCATCAGGTGTTACCATCAGGGCGGCATTATAATATTTTTTTTCTGCACTCATCGCGGGTGCTCCAGTAATGACATATGCGCCATATTTTTCAAACAAGCCTGGAATCATTTGTCGATAAGGATAGGATGACCTGAACGGGTATTCCTCGAAAACCCTGACAGGATATTTGAGTGCCGTCTCATTCCATACGATTAGTTCAACCCTTTTATTAATAAGACGCGCTGATTGAAGTCCTTCTTCTGTAAGCCTGGCCGCGGTATATAGACTTTCCTCGGCACGGTCTTCACCCCAAGGATATGCATTCTGCTGTACAAGCAGTGCAGTAACTGAATCCTTTGCAGGAAAGCCCGCGATAAGCCTCACTGTGCCATAGGAGAACATAATGGCAAGGATTACAAAAGCAAAGACAAACTGTGTCTTAAGGCGTTTTAATGGAGTATCTCCAAAACAAGGCATAAATCTCAAAACAGGATCAAGACGATTGGGTGAAAACCTGATATGGAGAAATTCCGCAACAAGTGTGTTGTAAAAAGCCATGATGAATGAAATTCCCCATACACCTGTGAATTCAGCAAACTGGACAAGTGGAAGAATTGTGTTTACGGGGTAAGAAATCAGCCCCCAGGGATATCCCAGGAAT
>RPPD01000335.1 GCA_003818675.1 Spirochaetaceae bacterium | reverse complement strand
TAGGTACTTTCTATCATTGTCATGACCGAGCTGCGTTCCTTCACGACAGCCCGGAATTCCCGGTAGAGTCCGTCAAACTCGGAAAACAGAGAGACCATAGCAGATTCATTTCCGGCGTCAGGCATTCTTGTATAGCATCCCGTGAGCGCTTCCAGGACAGTCCGGTATTTCCTGTTTGATTCCTCAAGGCGCCCTGCGAGCAAAAGCGGATCATCGGTGACAAGCGCGGAGTAAGTGGCGGGATCGATGAATGGCGGGATGGATGCCTGACTCACAAGACTGCGGCACAGTTCAAGCTTTTTATCCATCCAGCCCGGCTCCAGGCTGCCATGCCCCGGGTAGGCCGAGTATTCCTCCATGGCAAAAACAACGCGGTTTAAAGACGAGCTCTGGTCAAGGACGCTTTGGGTAAAAAAATTCTTTTCCGTCTCGGCGTACTGCTGCAGTTTGATTGATGTGAAAAATCCAAAACCCACAGCCCCAACCAGGAGTATGCTGGCTGCGATCATGGATATGTTCCGAAAAAAGCTTTTTTTCATGAATCACCTTATCACAATTTTTTTTGCCTGCCAGACCAGCTGGTTTTTGTACACTTCCACATCAAGCGCTGGATTGGCAGTGAAGTTGATGGCGATTGCGAGGGTTCCGCGCTTTACCAGCTCCGGCTGGTTTTGCATGACCTTTCCATCCATGCTATATGCCAACAGATGGCCAAGTGCCGCAAGGTCGCCTGGCCGGATGGATGCCCTGAAATTGTTCGCGGCGATCACTTCAATACTTTCCGCCTTTTCAGG
Organism: Spirochaetaceae bacterium; assembly: GCA_003818675.1. Next base: position 2,729 of record RPPD01000335.1, on the reverse strand, counting down.
CATGCCCAGCCTTTGCAGGAGGGGCAAGAGCATGACCCCGGCATATTCATGCGTCTTGTGGTCCCAGGGATCACTTGAAGAAAAGGAGGTTCGCGGGAACCGCATGATTGTTTCAAGATCAAGCAATACTGAAGCGTCGCGACCGGTCAGGCCGGTTATCTCAAGTACGACCTTTTCGCCGGGAACTGCAGAAGGAATTTCGACAGCCGCGAATGCCGGGTCAATGCCGGGCTTTGACGGCGCGCATTGGCAAAGCAGGGCGCAGGCCAAAGCTGTGATTGGCACAAAAAAATAAAAAGGTTTGGAGTGCCTAATGGAACACCTCGCTTGAACATGAAGTCAATCTCATTGTAATGGACAACGGGCCTGTTTTCCAATTTTTATTGAAATACCATTTTAATACAGGCATGACCAGTTTTGCTCTTCAGGCTATTGTTGCCAGCCAAACATGGGGTCAGGTGCCCGGAGTCCCCTGGAAAATGAAATGGAAAAGCAATTGCCTGTGCGGGGCGTCCAGATGAAAGACCAGTTGGGGCACTTCCCCGCTCGGCAGATTTCCCTCCCTTTATGCATGACCCTCACTCCCATGTAAAGCAGGTCTCCGGATAAGCTTCGAATGTCACAGACCGCCTTTGCCGTGGTTTTCTTTCCCCACTGCCATTCGAGAATGTCAAACTTCAGCGGCAGTTTCCCTTCATCAAAAAGTCCTGAAACAAGCACACTGTCAAGCTGCGCGAGTATTTCAGGTGTCACTATGCGGTCATGCAATCTGTTCAGCATGGTGATGCCGCCCTGGAGTTTCCCGCCATCGGGGAGCATGTGGACGGGTTTGAACTTCAGTTTTTCAAGCATGAGCAGTTCCTCGTCCAATAGAAGTTGGCCGTACAGTTCATGGACGCAGACATTGATCTTCTCTCCCGGATCAAATTTTGTGATGTCAGAGTTTACAACTTCAATAACCGGATTGCCCGATAACCGCTTTTTTGCCGCCTTGTACATGTGCGGGTTTACCTCAATCGCGTAAACTTTTTTGGCTTTGAGGCTTGCCATGTATTCGGAAAAGATTCCCATACCGCAGCCTGCTTCGACACAGACTTTTCCCTCAATTAAATGGCGGTTTTGCCACAGGAGTTTTTTGTATGCTCGTTCCCTCGCCTTGTCCTCATAAATGCTGATGAAGGTGAGAAAGTCGTCCGCTTCCGCGAACTTGATCGGAGAAAGCCTGTTGCAAATGTCCATGCACATATTGTATCAGACAGCGGGCTGTGTGGGGAGGGTCGGGGTGATCCAATAATGAATTCCTGTGAGCAGATTTTATATGGAAATCGCCATTTTATTTCTTTTATCATGTTTCATCCGTGCTGATGGAGACCTCATTTTGATGAAACACCTTTCTGTGATCACGCTGTGCCTGGTACTTTGCCTTGCGGTTTTATCCTGTGCAGCAACACCCCGGGTAATCCTTGACCTTGGGAAAACCCCGGCATCAGTCGAGCGAGCAACGTCCCTTTTCGAGTCCGGGAAAATATTGAGGGGCTGTACGTACTCGCCGAGGTGCTTTCCGCCAGGACAAAACCCGCTGATGCCGTGGAACTCTGGGCCAGCAAGGCTGGGCAGGTTTTCACCGCGCTTGAATACGGGCTTTCCCTGGGAAGTGGATATGGAAACCAGGAAGAGGCAAAACAGATTTCTGACAGGATGGCCATCAGGGACCATGTCCGAAAAAATCTCCCCCAGGGTGGATGGAAAAGACCGCGTGTCTATCTTGTAGGAGACTCCACAATACAGGCTGGGGCGAAAAATTCCAGGCAGTGCTTTTTTCAAAAACCTTCTGAGAGGAGGGGCTCTGGAAGCCCATATACGCCGCTCTTCTTCCAGGCGATTATGTCTTCATCCAGTTCGGGCACAATAACTCCTCGGCCGACTACCCGGACCGTTTTGTGGACATGTCGCAGGGATTTGGCATAGGACGTCTCCTGCGGAGCGTCTGGTTGGAAAGTGACAAATCCCGAGAAACTTGAAGGAGAAAAAAACAAAAGGGGTCAACCCTTTTGTTTTTTTCTCAGGGGTTGCGGATCTTCATCCACTTCAGGGGTGGCATGCCTGTATAGCGCTTGAATACCGAGGAAAAATAAAACTGGTTCCCGTATCCCAGCTTTTCCGCGATATCGGCAACACTGTATTCGTGATTTTCCAGCAATACCATGGCCTTTTCCATTTTGATCTTTTCATGGAGCTTCTGGACCGAGGAACCTGTAAGGCTCCTTGTCTTTCGGACCAGCGTTGCCACAGATACTCCAAGTTCAGCTGCAAATCTGGTGATATCAGTGGGTTCGTCAATAAAACGGGTCAGGCATTCCATGATATTCCTGGAAACAAGGCGTGGTTTTTTGATTTTATCCTGTTTGGCCGCTTCTGCACTGCTTTTTCCAGACCTGGATGCCATGTTGCTGTCTTTCATGAGTCTTGCGGGTTTTTTATCAGTGTTTACAGCCTGGCTTTTCAATAGTCTCCAGATTGACGGGCATGTAATCATTCTCATTGTGTCATAAAGCGGTATGTCAAACGGTCCCATCTCAAAGACTATGTAGCCCAGATGCTCATCACGGTAACTGTTGAGCTGGAACATCATTGAAAACCTTTCACTGGGATAAAAGGACTTTGGCAGGATGCATCCAGGCATTACCTCCAAAGATATGGAATTCATCGCTCTATTGCCCTTGCGCACG
>RPPD01000334.1 GCA_003818675.1 Spirochaetaceae bacterium | reverse complement strand
TTGCAGGCGCCTCCGAACGGGAAGAGCTGTCTCTCTGTCCTGATGCGGCTGATGTAACACTTGAGATCGCATTTTTCCTTGCCTCCTGCGCAGGTGAACGGAGTCTCGTGGGTAACCGCACGGTCAATCAGGTTCTGCAGGTCATAGCTTTTTTCCTCCACAAGACCCAGATCCATGCGCTTGCGAAGTTCCAGCGCAACACCGAAGGCTCCCATGAGTCCCGGCTCCGGCGGAACTATGATTGGCTTGCGCATGATGGCAGCCATGGCCAGGGGCACTGCCTTGTTGTAGCAGACGCCACCCTGGACGAAGATCTTGTCACCAACGGGCCTGTGCCCCTTTACCCGGTTGATGTAGTTAAAACAGATTGAGTATACAAGCCCCGCCAGAATATCATCGCGGGAGATGCCCTCGTGCGAGGCATTCTTGATGTCAGAGGAGATGAACGCGGCGCACTGGTCATTGAAGTTGGGCGGGCGCTTTGCCTTCATGGCCCCTGAAGCGATGTCAGTGACCTTGACACCGATTGATTCCCAGGCCGCTTCCTCAAGGAAGCTTCCAGTGCCCGCGGAGCAGGCCTCGTTCATTGCATAGTCGGATGCGACCGAGTTGGTGATATATGTATACTTGGCGTCCTGTCCGCCAATCTCGAAAATGGTGTCCACGTCCGGGTCAAAGTAGACCGCGGCAGATGCATGCGCGATGATCTCGTTTATGATTCCGTCCGTGAGTGAATACAATCCGGCAATGTGGCGGCCGGAACCTGTCACGCCAATGCCAATGATTGTAATTTTTGCGCCCTGGATCTGTTCCTGCAGGCTCTTGTAGCAAAGCCTGGATGCCTCCACCGGATTCCCATTCGTGCGGAGATAAATGGAGCCAAGGAATTTATTGTCAGAAAGACGAAGGAGCACGGCCTTTGTTGTGGTGGATCCCACGTCAAGACCGATTATACAGCGGTCTCCGTCAACAGCCTTTGCGTTTTCAATGGTATTGAAGGTGACATATGACTCAAATTCAGAAAGTGCCGGGCGAAAGGCAAAGCTGGACTGATCGTCAGCAAAGAGCGCCTGGGGACATGGCTTGCCGCGTTCGAATGAGGCAATCGCCGCACCCAGTGCCTCGAAATAGGGTGCTTCTTTGGGCACTTCAATCCCGGGGAGTTCGGAACGGATATGGCTTACGACCACACGGTTCTGTGCGGTACCGCCGACGATCATGATCTTTTTATTCGGGATCTTGGCCAAAAGCTCTATGATCTTGCCCGCAATCATTTTGCACAGGCCTGCTGTCACGTCCTCGATTGGCTCGCCCTTGTTCAAGGCGTGCGTACAGTCCGACTTGCAGAATACGGAACAACGGCCCGAAACCGTGTAAGGGGTTCCCTTTTCTGCTATGGAAACCGCGTCCTCTACCTTCAAGTCCATACGCTTGATCTGCTGGAGGAAGAACTCTCCCGTGCCGGAGGCGCATTTGTTTCCTGTGGAAATTCCTGATACGCGGTGGTCATGATCCAGGCGGTACACCATGAAGGTTTCTCCGCCAGCTGATACGACTGCGTCATAGTGGTCCCCGTTTGGGGCGACATGTCCCAGGGCGTATTCCACGGCCTCTGGTTCGGTGATGTTTGGAAGATTGACGTACTCGCGGATCTTGCGACCCGTGACAAGGATATTCATATCCTTGCCCCGGAACTGTGAAACAAGTTTTTCAAAGGCGTCCTTGGGATTTCCTTCGTGCGGGATAATATATGTATTTTCTACGGAATACTTGCCATCTTTGCGGGAAAGTTCCGCTGCGCTGATTGTAGACGCACCGAGGCATACGCCAAGAGCCCTGTTGGCTGCAGCCTGTTCAGCATCTTTCTGAAATGCCATTTTCATGACCTCCTTATATCATAGAAAGAAAAAGTACTAGTTATTCATGGGTATTCCAAGTGTTTTAGAAAGTTGGATTCTCCCGAATACCTCACCATTATGTTATTGCAATAATAGATATTTTCTTGAGGTACCCATGTTATATGAAGACCATTTTCCTCGTCAAGCTCCCCATTTCCCCCTTTCAATGGGTGAAATAGATGGACAGCGGGCTTTTTTCATGACATATTATGTGAATATGGACGAAATGAACATGATGCCGGATGATTTCCGGTCCAGGCGCCGGATGAGGCATGGAAAAGAACAGAAGAACGCGCCGGAAACGATTGCCGTCGGACTGGTCGCTACCATAGGTTTTGGCGCAGGATTCTTCTTTTTCCCGGAGCACTGGTGGCTAATTTTTCCAATGGTCTTCGTGGGCCTGATGCCCCTGGCCGCCGGAATCGGACAGCTTTTCTCAAGGCAGAAAAACATACCCGAGAAAACCCCGGTGCGCGACAGTGCTGTGGCAAGGGAGAAGGAAATCCTTCACGCGGTGAGTGAACTTGAGGGGACCGTGAGCGTGCTTCAGATAGCCAGGGCAACCTCGCTTTCAATAGAAGAAGCGCAGAAAACCCTGGATGATTTTGCAAAAAAGGGGTTTGCCTCGATAGAAGTGGATTCCTCGGGGATAATACGGTATGAGTTTCAAGAATTCAAAAAACCTTCAGCTGAATCAAAGTATATTGATGATTAGATCGGCCCGGCAATTTACTGTTTGTCATCTTCAGAAAGATGTTTCTGTAAAATAAGCGCAAGTTCCTTCAAGCGGTATGGTTTTGCTATGGCGCCGGTGAATCCATAGATTTCCGGTTTGGCCAGAACCGGGTCATCCGAATAGCCGCTTGAAACAAGCGCCTTGATGCCCGGATCTATTCCGCGCAGACTGTCTATAATGTCCTTCCCGCCAAGCCCGCCGGGTATGGTCAGGTCCAGGATCACAAGGTCAAATTTTCTTTTTTCATCAAAAGCATTTTTGAAGACTTCCACCGCGGCCTTGCCCTCCACCGAAGTGGTGACCTCGTAACCCAGGTTTTTCATCATGTCCGCGGTTACTTCGAGGATCACATCTTCATCATCCAGAATAAGAATACGCCCGCTCCCGCGGACCGATACAGCAAGTTTTTCCATTTCAACACTTTCCTTTTCTTCTGTTGCGGGCAGGAGTATTTCAAACAATGTCCCTTCACCGGGTTTTGATGACACGCTGATATGTCCACCGTGCCGCTTGATTATGGAGTAGCAGATGGCCAGACCGAGGCCCGAGCCCTCCTTTTTGGTTGTAAAAAATGGATCAAAAATCCTGGAGAGATTTTCCTGTGGAATTCCTGGCCCGGTGTCAATGATTCCAATCTCCACATAGATTCCGGGGACAATCTGAAAACCGAACCCCTCGCCTATGGTTCTGTTGCGGACAGCAAGAGTGACAACACCACCCTTGCTCATGGCCTGCCTGGCATTGATCAGGAGGTTCATGCAGACCTGCTTGAACTTGTCCACGTCCAGGTTCATCAGCGGGATGTCGGGAGCCAGTTCCAGATGGATCTCGACCTGCTGACGTCGGAACTGATGGGCGATGATCGCGACCACATCTTCGACGGTCCGGTTGAG
>RPPD01000333.1 GCA_003818675.1 Spirochaetaceae bacterium | reverse complement strand
CCCTTCGCCAGTTCAAAGAGCTTCACCATGCCATTCCGCGGCACAAAGAGAAAAACAGGACGCCGAACCCATAACCCTTGAGCCTCATCAGCGCGTATCTGGATGCATGAAAAAAAGTTGTGGCCGATGCTCTGTTCATCCAAATCCGTGTTGTTCTGGCATTCCCATCCCCAGTCCAATGAATTGACATATCCCTTTTTGCCGTCTTTGTTTCTTGCGCCGTAAAAGAAATAGATTTTATCCGATTCACGGTGCTTCATGACTGTCACATCCGTGACGTCAACTAGGATTTCCTCTCCCTTGGATAGCGTCACTCCCTCGCTCCGCCTTATATTCGTGAAAAGTTTCGTGCGCGCAAGTATCGTGGCGTTCATGCCGTTATCGTATACGGGAAGCTTCCCAGGATCAAAATACTCAAAAAAATCACCAGTCTGTTGCTCAAGTTTTGAGCAGTCAAGCGATGTCGCGTTGTTTAAAATGCCGTATATCAAAAGCAGTTTCTTTTCTGATAAAAATCCCCCAAAGACCCAGCCGTTTTTCTCCTGCCATGAAATACGGCTCCATTTTCCCCTGGCGCCATCAATCTCCATTTCTGTGCCTGTTTCTGACATGAGTGTGACTTCGGCATTAAACGGGAGCACTGTCACAATGTCTGCTGTGAGTGAAGGTTGGCTGCGCATGCGGAGGCCATCATCTGCAGTTACAAAACGTATGTTAGCGCTGGATTGCTCTGAGGCGGATGTCGCGGTTTGGCCAGGATCGGCCTGCCGATTGTCTCCGCCGCAGGAGAAAAGGGCGGCTGCGAATATTGCATAAAGTGGCATGGCGATCGTGCGCATTTTCACGAAAAACCTCCAGCGGAATGGCCTGCTGACATTATATCACCAGCCAAACAGCTTGTCAGGATTGGTGAATGGTTTGAAAGCAGTTACCGTGACTGCTGATAAGGGTGGTCCACCTGGTCGAATTGAAGCCTTTGATCACGGTATCGTGATTACCACCGTCCCTTTTTTGTGCCCGCTTTCCACATATTTGAAAGCCTCGGCGGTTTTTTCCAGGGGATAGACTCCGTCGATGACTGGTTTGATCCTTCCCTCTTCCAGAAGCTTTTTCAGGTAATTCAAGTCTTCAGCCCTTTCGGGAGCTGACCCTCCTTTTATCTTTCTTCCTTTTCGGAGGAAGGGAAACAGCATATGGAGTAAATCGGACCCGGTTATGAGGTTGACCAGATACATGCCTCCCTTTTTCAGCAGATGTCTGCTGCGCGCAAACGAGGTTTTCCCGACGACATCGAACACAACATCATAGGTTTCAAATTTTCGGGCATGATCTTCGTCCGTATAATCGATGACCTTGTCGGCGCCAAGCGACCGCACCAGCGCGGCGTTCGCCCCAGAGCAGACCCCGGTGACTTCGGTACCATAATACTTTGCCAGCTGTACGCTGTAGGTGCCAATGGCGCCTGAAGCGCCGATGATGAGTATCTTTTGCCCCGCCCGCACTTCGGCCAGATCCCTTATATAATACAGTGCCGTGCTTCCGGCCAGGAATACCGAAGCGGCCTCTTCAAATGACAGGTTGTCGGGTTTCTTCGCGAGCACGCCGTGCTCCGGAACGCATGTGTACTCCGCATGACAGCCGAAGACTGTTCCTTGTGTCCCGAAAACCCGGTCGCCGACTTTGAATCTTGTCACGTTTTTTCCCGCTGCCTCAATTTCCCCGGCAAGGTCAATGCCGAGTATGTTGATTCTTGGCTTTCGCATGCCAAAAATAAGCCTTGCAGGGAGCAGAAACAGTTTCGGCACAAACGTGAAATTGCGGACATTGCAATCAGTCGTTGTCACTGTTGTTGCAATAATTTTTATCAGGACTTCATTATCCTTTGGAACGGGTTTCCTGACTTCTTTCAACCTGAGTTCATCCGCCGGGCCATAAGCCGTGTGTACAATCGCTTTCATTGTTTTCTCCTCCATTATTCAATTGTGATTACGACGCTTCCATGCTTGTGCCCTTTTTCAACATGTTCATGGGCCCGGGCAATCTGTTCCAGTGGATAGCTTGAGTCTATGACCGCCCTGAATTTCCCCGCATCGATTATGTCCTTTAGGAAAAAAAGGTCTTTCGCCTTGTCGCTTTGTTTACGCAAGCCCGTGGCCGCGAATTTCACTTTTCTGCCTCTGGATTTTGATGTAAACAGCATCCCGAGCAGAATTGCCGGCGTGGGCACTGTCGATAGATATATTCCATTTGGCGACAGCAGGTGCTTGCAGCGGGAGTATGATGTTTTGCCCGCTACGTCAAAAATAATGTCATAGGTCTCGGAGGTCTTTGCAAAATCCTCTTTTGTGTAATCGATCACATTGTCTGCGCCCAGCGATTTTACCATGTCCAGGTTTTTTGTGCTGCAGACCCCGGTAACTATTGCGCCATAGTATTTGGCGATTTGAATCGCGGCAGTGCCGACAGAACCCGACGCGCCATTGACGAGAATCCGTTGGCCGCGCCGTATATCAGCCAGATCCCGCAGGAATGGCAGGGCGGTGAGCGCGCCGTTTGTCACCGCGGCCGCTTCCTTATAGCTCATCCTGTCGGGTTTTATTGCGAGAGCCCCGTCTTCCGGCAGGCAGATGTACTCGGCATAAGTCCCGAGCCCGAGGCCCGCGTTCCCGTACACCTTGTCCCCGGTTTTAAAGCGCGTGACGTTCCTGTCTGCCGCCTCGATTTCACCCGCAAGTTCCATGCCCAGTATGGGCTTTTTGGGCTTGAGGATGCCGTTGAATCCGGGCCCCTTGCGGCAATCCGGATCTTCCTTTTCCACTGTGGTGGCGTGGATGCGCACCAGCACTTCATTTTCCTTGGGAACAGGGGCTGGAACCTCCATCACCTGGAGGACCTCTGGCGGCCCGAATTTCGTATATATTGCAGCCTTCATTTCGATTTCTCTTTTTTCAGTCTGTCTTCCTCGATTTCATGGGAAAACACTTCTTCGAGCGAAACCTTGAACGCATGGGTGATGCGAAACGCGAGTTCCAGAGTTGGGGAGTACTTCCCGCTCTCGACAGCCGCGATCGTCTGCCTGGTAACACCCACTTCATTTGCCAGGTCCGCTTGAGTCATTTCATTATTGGCAAAGCGCAGTTTCCTGATGTTGTTGTAGATGCGTATGTTAACCATTTTTGACTCCGCGCCTGTAGTAGAAGAGCTGGGTCAAGCCCTCAAAAAACGATCCGAGAAAACACGCACCAAACATGATGTTGAGCATAACAGCCGGCGGAAATTGCAGGACCAGGGACACAAGTGAAGCGATGAAACCAAGTCCGAAAAAGACCGATGAAACCCTGGCCGACTTCAGGTTGATCAGCTTGTCCATCTCGTCCTCAAGGGAGGCATCCTCCTCTTCTCCGTTTTTTGCCGCGTTTATTACCGCGAGGACGAAATGAAAGATGATCAAAACGATAATGGTAACTCCAACGCTGATACCGATGAAGATCAGCATGGCCGTCGCCCAGAACAACAAGTCATTCGCCAT
>RPPD01000332.1 GCA_003818675.1 Spirochaetaceae bacterium | reverse complement strand
GCTTCTGTCAAGCGCCGAGACAATGGAGACGGGTTTTGTATTTCTCAAACCCATGCTTGATGAAAAGACTTCTGCCAGGCGCGGAAAAATCCTACTCGCGACTGTGGAGGGCGACATTCATGATATCGGCAAGCACATTGTCGCTTTGCTTTTACGCAATCATGGTTTTGAAGTAGTGGATATGGGAAAGGATGTGGCAGCGGAAAAAATAATAGCTGCGGCCAGAAAAGAAAATCCGGACATAATCGGGCTCTCCGCGCTCATGACAACGACAATGGTGAAGATGAAGGAAGTGATCTGTGCTGCGAAGAAGGAGGAGCTTGATGTTCCCTTCCTGGTGGGTGGCGCTGTAGTGGATGCTGATTATGCCAAATCAATAGGCGCTGTCTATGCCAGGGACGGGGTTGAAGCTGTATCACGTGCGCAGGAGATCATGGCTGCGCGAGGGTGTCCCAAAAATACCTGAATCCGCAAATAGTCACTTTTTGGGAACCCGGGAGTTTCGAAGCGGGTGCCTATCCTTTCAATTCCTGGGGAGTTGCCTCTCCAAGCAACAGCTTGCAGATGTTTTTGTATCCCACCTTGCGGTGCTTTTTTATCAATGCGGCAATGGCAGAATAGGTCTCTGGAGACGAGTCCTGTACTTTCTTAAGATCTTCCTGCACTGCCAGAAGGTCCTCGAGTGAAGCAATCGCGGACATGGTATCCTCCTTTTTGTATTAAATACGCCTGTTTTTTTTGGCTGGCTTTCACTTTAATCAAAACCCAACTTGCCGTCAATTGACATGCTATTATTGTTTTTTCGAGGTGCCTGTAGATAATAAACGGGAAAGGTGATATAAATAAAAGCAGATGAACTATCTTCATTATAAAATGAAAGCTGAAACGCAGCATTATATCAAGGTCGAACTGAATGCAAGGGCAACCATCAAGCTCCTGGATACATTGAATTATTTCAAGTATCAGTCAGGCAAGCCCTATGAGGCTACCAGCGAATACCAGAATATGATTACCATTGACATGAAGGTGCCTTTCAAAAGCACATGGCATGTGGTGATCGAGCACGGAGATTACAGGGGTATACTCAAGGCAAATGTGAAAGTAGTTTGATCGGCCGATCTGATTGTCTTAAAATCTGCTATGTGGTCAGTCCGGCTATTGCCGCACCAATCATTGGCCCTTCGTCTTCATACATGTAATTTATTTTAATCCCCTGTTTTTCAGTCACCCATTTTGCAAGATATGCTTCAAACATATTCTTGAAACCGTGAAGCTTCATGTAGGTGGAGCCATTGCAGGAAATGACAGCGGTTCTGGCACCAGGTATTGCGCGGTTTTCCAAATGAAGTGCTGCAGACATGGCGGCCGCACAATACAGAGCACCTCGATTTATGAGTGAAACTGCGATGGTGCGCAAGAAATCATGATCCTCTTTTGTCATGGACTGCATGATTGTCGCGTATCTGGACTGATGCAATTTGCCGGAGATCCAGTCATTTATTTCTGAAGAAGCAATATCAGGTAAATTTGCCAAAAGCGGATTCGCCGCTTTCGAAAACAGTCTGCCTGACGCGGCGCTTCTGACTGCATCAGTTACAAGCGGGCCGATGTATGCGCCTGAAATCATTTTCTCTAACTGGTGTTCAGTTGGATTGTTTGAAGCTCCATCAATGCGTTCGTCACATTCGCCGCGCGGGAAGAAATCAGCGCCGCCGATTTCTGTGTTGATGATCTGGGATGCCTCGCTGTAGGCGATATTTAAACCTGTGCCGAGGATGAATGCGGCGGGAAGAATTGGCCTTTCCCCTGAATAACGGTTTGTGACCAGGAGTGAGGCTGTAGTGTCATTCAGCACTGTGATGTGCGGTGATTTGGTTTTATTTGTGCCTATTCGGTCCAATGCGCATATTAGCTGCTCACCAAGCAGGAGGCCCTCGATTCCCTGGACACATATCCCCTTTGCAAGTGAAATTGCGCGTGCATCATGGGATGGCAGGCTCTCCGCGGAATAGGAGAAGACAAAACCTATCCTGCCGCAGTCTTTGATCAGCGGAGCAAGGGGTCTGGCTATTGTTTCAAAAAAATCCGCAGCTGTTACTTCAGAGACGCTTCCCGGGATCGGCATACGGCAGATTGTGACTATCCGGGGCGCTTTGTCATGTTTGAATTCCACTATGCCTATCCTGAGATTGGTGCCGCCCGCGTCTACTGCTATACAAGGAGTATCCTCTGGAACAGGAAGATCGGCGGTTATCCAGGTGGGAATCATTTCAAGCGAAGCGCTTTTTCCGGCCAGGCTCTTTTCCATTTCTGAAACGCAATTGTCACGCAGGATTTCAAATGATCCCAAGTCAAATCCCATGTTGATTGAGTCAAGAAACTGTATTGCTTTAAGGTTTGTCTTGTTCATAGTAAGCACCATATAATAGTAGCGCCCGCAGCCAAACACAGTCAAGGGAACAGGACTGATGAATTTTTAATGAAATAATTTTTATTAACTTTTCTGTTGTCACTTTACCCTGATTTGGAAAAAGTATAGAGTTGTTACAACTTTAACAAGTTCGAGGTGAATCCGATGGCTGAACTGGAAATAATCGGCACTGAAAGTACTCAAAACAAGATCACCAGCAAATACCTGGATTTCCAGCTCGGTTTTATAACTGAATTTATCACCCCTGTTGATCACTCCCTGCCGCTTTCAGACGCGGTGGCAATGCTCCAGCGGGATGAGACCATCCCTGGTCTTGCCGTGGAGGAAATGGACAAGCTTGAAACACTCAAGGGAAATCTGTCAAGTCCTATGTTGAGACAAATCCGGTCCGCTTTGATGCCTCGGATTTCTGCGAAAATGCCTTTTACCAGATTTTAAAGATTACAGACAGACAGGTGACCTCGCTCATTATATCCAGCAGTTTTTCCTGGACAAGAGCGTAAAGAAGGCCAAAGGACTCCTTTACAAGGATTGCCTGAAAATGGCTCACCAGATGGGCGGTGATTTTTACCATATCCGCGAGATTTCCCCTGGCAAGTTTTTTTTGCCTGTTTTGATGTGGCAAACAAGGATATAGCGGCTTCGCTTACAACCGGGCTATTAAGCTCGTTTTTTACAATGTACTTTGCGTTTGAGAAGGGTACATTCTCATGTGAAATGATGATCACGTCATTAAACCAGGTACTGGTGGAGCAGACGCCAGAAGACATCTTTGTTGTGGCCATTTTCCTTTATTTTGACCTGGAGCAGAAGGTGCCCAGAAAATGACAATTGTGCCAAAAAACAAGTTTTTCCTATACTCGGACGGGCTCCTTGACGGTATTGACCACAGCGGTGTGCGCTTTGGCGAGAAACGTATCCAGGCATATTTCATGTCCAATGTCAAGATAAAACCTGACGCCTTCATAGAGGGGCTTCTGGCGGAATACAATGAACACATCAAAAAGACTGTCCAGGTGGATGACCTTTCACCTTGACAAAAATAGGATAATTTATGATATTGTATGCTGCATTTTGCGCGGTGAGTGTAGCTCAGGTGGTTAGAGTGC
>RPPD01000331.1 GCA_003818675.1 Spirochaetaceae bacterium | reverse complement strand
GTCCACATAGGGGCTTGAGCTATCCGTGGCATATGCGGTTGAACCTGTACCAGTCCCGCTCGTATCCGAACGAATGATCTTATAGCCCGTCACGGTGAATCCCGGCACTGCAGGCGGAGCAGTCCAATACAGCGTGATCATGTCAAACTGGCCCACGGTGCCAAACAGGTTCATTCCCTGCGCGAGCATTGTTATGGTCAAATCCGTTGCCGCACTGTTGTCAGTCCCTTCCGCATTCTCGCAGACTCCGGCGGCAACACTCACGGTGACTGCCGGGCTGTTAATGCCGGTCGGCACGATTTCCGCGGCATAGGCTGCGCCGCTCCCGGTGAAGTTCTGGAGTGTACCGTGCGCAACAGTGACATCACCCGCGTCAAAACCGGTCACCGCCCCATTAAAGGAAAATGAAACGGGTACGGGATTTGTCTCTGTCGGAAAAGTTACAGAGGATGTGATGTCAAGGGTCAACGCAGAGGGGCCATTATTCGGCGGCACACATGAAAACATCGTCACTATTACAAGAATCAATACGTTTAATCTTATGAACATACGTGCCTCCAAAAAAAACAGGGTTCCCTTTGGGCTCATGCACCGCGGAATTGGCGGCAGGCTGTCAGGGATTTTCTTGACTATCCATATTATAATTAAAAAAGAAACTTGTGCAAATTTTTATAACGCGGATAGGCAATCATCACATAAAAATCGGTCATGCCCGTGGTTAATGTCTGCGGAATAACACACGAAACAATTCCCGCGCTTGAGCTTGCAAAACACCTGCGGAGCCGCGGTGGTTGCCGGATAAAGACAAGATAATTAACCGCGAATTCCTGTGCGCACGTCTGCCCGCGCACGCATACGCAGATGAAGACAGATGCACACAGATAAGATACAACAGGATCTACAGAATAATTAATCAGAATCAAAATCATGTATTTCTCTTGATCCTGTTCATCCTGTAAATCAGGTCAAAATTCTCTCCTCATTTCGAGTCCAAGTAAATTTTTAATTGAAGAGAGACTCTTATGATGATATAATTATTTCCAGCACAGATTATCGTCAAGGCGAAATATACATATGTCCATCATTTCGAAGAAGGTCTGGCAAGTGTAATACTGAATGACAAATGGGGGTATGTCGACAAAAGTGGGAAAATTGTTATTCCAATAAAATATGATGATGTCGGTGAGTTCACAGGCGATCTTGCCTGGGTCATTCTGGACGGCAAACAGGGTTTGATCGACATTCACGGCACGGAATACTGGGAAGATTGAGGATCTCAACTGGCAGGTCGCACCGGCCGATAGCCTCAACCCACTCCATCCCGGCAAAAGGTGCAAAGCCTGTCCTTGGGCAACCCCACCGCCTCCACCATGTCGTCTATGCGCTGATATCGCAGCGTTGTAAGACCGATCTCCTGGCCGATCAGCTCAATTATTTTTACGTAGCGCTCGGAATCAGGATTCGCGTACTTGTCAAGATGCACGTCGTCCTTTCCCTCGAGCTGTTTTATGGCCTTGCGCGCCGCAAGGTCCATCTCCAAGTGTGAGCGCGGTACTGAGTACTTGGAAGACTGAACCAAATCAATCAACAGGCCGCACATTGCAGCTTGAAATACGCGCTTCCAGGTGTTATGCTATATTCTCAAGAAACTTTGCTTTAGGGAAATTGTCACTATCAGTTTATAAAGGAGCAATGAATGGACGTTGTATTGGTTAATCCAGCGCTTGAAATGAGATCAAGAAGATGGTTTCCACTTGGCATTGGATATATAGCTTCGTTTCTGAGGAATAATGGCAAAAAAATTGAAATTGTCGATATACCAGGGGAAAATCTGGACAGGGAATCATTCCAGAAAAGGATAAAAAGCCTAAAAGCAAAATACTACGGCATAGGCGGTATTTTCACTGCTTTTAACAATGTTATTGCTGCAGTGGAATATATTCATGAAATACACCCGGACGCATTTATTTTTGCCGGAAACACTGTTGCATATTCGGCGCCAGAATTACTGATGAGCCAATGTCATGTCAATGCGATCGTTATGGGCGAGGGTGAAGTAACAACACTTGAACTGATAAATGCCATTAACAACGGGGTTGATCTGAAAAATGTAAAGGGCATCATGTTCAAGGATGGCGATGGAAAAATGCATATAAACGAGGAACGCGAACCGATTGAAAATCTCGATGCGCTGCCTTTTCCCGCATGGGACATGCTGCCTATTAAAAAATATTTCAAGAAAACAAACACAAGATATTGCGTCATATCAACCGTGCGCGGATGCCCATACAATTGTATTTACTGCTGCAAAACATTTATGGGTTATAAAATAAGGTACAGGAGCGCAGAATCCATATTCGCGGAATTGCTTGAATTTCACAGGTTGTTTGGCATGGATATTTTCTACTTTTTTGATGATCTTTCGCTAATAAATAAAAACAGAATCCTGAAGTTTTGTGAACTAAAAAAAGGCAGTAAATTGAATAAAATGCCCTGGACTCTGTCTGCCCGTGTAAATTCAATAGATGATGAAATAGCAATTGCTCTGAAGGAATCAAATTGCCTTGATATTGCCTTTGGAATTGAAAGCTTTGATCAAAATATCCTGGATGCGATAAATAAAAAGGTAAAACTTGACCAAATAACACAGGCAATTGATATCTGCAATAAACATGGTCTGAAATATGCGGGGAGCTCATTCATGATAGGAATGCCGGGAGAAACTGAAGAAACAGTGAAAGTCTCAAGAGATTTTGCACAAAATCACAATATGAGATACGAGCCGCATTATATGACACCGTTTCCGAGCACTAAATTATATAGTGATGCGATCAACAAGGGATTGATAAAGGATGAACTGGGCTACGTACGCAAATTGGCAGACCAGGGAAACACCAATTTTCTTTTGGTAAATATGACTGAAACACTATCCGACCAGACACTTGTAGAGCTTAGAGAAAAATATCTGTTTTTCCCTGAGAGGTCAGAAAGGAAAAAGCGCTCGGTTAAAAGCATTACAGAAGCTTTAAAAAAAGTAATGAAATCAGGAGGGCCTCTTGGTGTTATTAAAAAGGTTTACGCCCGGGTCACTCACAAAAAATATTCCGGGAGCTTCGAAAAGTTGTCAAATATCTGGGAGTAATGAAGTCCGCGTGTACCTGACTGTGTTCCCGCGGACAAAAATATCTCTATAAAAATCGCAACAAAATCCTCTTTACCTAGTCTCAAATTTATATCCTTCCGGGATAAAGACTGCCAAAGAACGCAAATCGTTTCTATTGCCTGAAAAACATATACATGGATGACTATGGAGGAATTTCAATGGAAAATAGAAAACAGATAAAAAAGAAATCGACCGGGAAAACCCTTGCGATGGCAATCATTTTTATTGGTTTGGTTACTGCATTGTTCTGTTCATGCCCGACACCAGGAATGGAAGGCGGATCTGGCGGTGATGATCCTGACGATCCAGTTGTACCATCGAATACAAATCTTGATATAAGCAATATTTAGTGCCGCGAAGATTGTTGTTGAGCGATGAATCCAG
>RPPD01000330.1 GCA_003818675.1 Spirochaetaceae bacterium | reverse complement strand
TTGTTGCAGACACAGGGAAAGGCCTGCCGTCAGACTTTGATCCGCATACCTCAGAAACCCTGGGCATGTTTCTTGTTGTAATTCTCGCGGAAGAGCAGCTGGGCGGAACCATCACCCTTGAACGGGAAAAAGGCACACTTTACAGAATTCGAATTCCACACTCACTCAGTGAATGAACCACGACCTGGTTATTTTGAGCTTGGCAGCTCCACGATCTCGAACCAGTAGTGCGCGAGCGTTTCCATCACTGAAACAAGCGACTGGAAAGTGACTGGCTTGGTGATAAACGAGTTAACACCAAGATTGTATGAGCTGTAGATGTCTTCCTCAATCTTTGATGTTGTAAAGACAACAATTGGAATCTGCTTGAGTTCTTCATCCGACTTTATTTCCTTGAGAGCTTCAAATCCGTTTTTTCTGGGCATGTTCAGGTCAAGCAGTATAAGCCCTGGAAGCGGCGTATCAACCAGGTTGGAGTATTTCTTCTTTCTTTTCAGGTAGTCCAGGAGATCTTCCCCATCCTCCACAAAGTGGATGGGATTCAAGAGCCTCGCTTCCTCAAATGCTTCCTTGATAAGAAGCCTGTCATCTGCATCGTCATCCGCTACAAGGATAACGATGGTTTTCTTTTGGTCAGTCATCAGTGCCTTCATTCCTTTCTCCTATATTATGCCAACGGCACAGGTTTGGCAAGATAATATCCCTGAACATAACCAATGCCTATCGATCTGATCTTTTCAAGTGTATCTGGTGTCTCTATCCCCTCAGCAATCGTTTGAACCTTTAAAAGCCTGGAAATCCTGTGCACAGATTCAACAATGGCGAGATCAACCTCACTTTGCGTGCACCCCTCAATGAATGAACGGTCAATCTTGATGAACTCCACAGGCAGCAGCTTTAAATAATTGAATGTGGTCACCCCGGAACCAAAATCATCAATAGCAAACTGGCATCCAAGGCGCCTGATCCTGTTGATGAAATCTATCGTTGACTTAAAATAATCGATGGCCGTTGTCTCCATGATTTCAAAGCAGAGCATTCGTGCGTCTATCTCGTACTTTTTGATCTCTTCTTCCAGAAAATTGGGGAATTTTTCATCATTCATGGTTGCACTTGTGAGGTTTATGTTAAAAATGGTCTTATTTCCGGACAAGGCATGCTTCCTGCAGAACTGAAAAGATAGTTCAATGACTTTCCTGTCCAGCACTGTTGAAAGTTTGTACCGTTCAGCGGCCGGGATAAATGATCCAGGAAAAATCAGTGTGCCATCATCATCCCTGATACGTGCCAGGATCTCGGTCCTGTTATTCGCTTTTCCTGAAATATCCAAAATGGGTTGTCCATATAGAACTATGTCGTCCCGCTGCAAACAGGAATTGAGCACAAGCGCCATGCTACGCTCACCTGTTACCCCGGTCTCTTTCCCATGCGTCTGGGCGACAAGAATGGAATTCCCTCCCTTTTTCTTTGCTGCATAGCATGCCTCATCCGCCTTGTTCATGAGTGAATCCACTGTCCCGGACTCCAGCGGTGATACCTCTGCCATACCGATGCTGACACCAACGATAAAAACACGGTCAAGCCATTTGAAACGGTAATTCTTGATATTTTCACATATCTGCGTTGCGATAGAGAAGCCCTTGTCAGGGAAGCAGCTGTAGAGGAGAATGCCGAATTCATCGCCGCCAAGTCTGGCACAGACATCGGTTTTCCTAATTGTTCTCCTTAACAGTTCAGGCAATTCACGGAGCAGCTGGTCACCGGCAATGTGGCCGCAGGTGTCATTCACAATCTTGAAACCATCAAGGTCAAGGTACAAAAGCACATCACGTTCACGTTGTGTGTTTTTGCTCTCAATGGAGTCGGACAAGGCCTGGGAAAGAACAGTTTCGAAGCTTGCCCTGTTTAATAACCCGGTTAATCCGTCATGTGCTGCCTGATAGGATATTTTTTTTGTTAGTTCCCGGGTAGAGGACACATCACGGAACACAACAATTGTTCCGATTAAAATGTTCTCCCTGTCATGTATGGGGGAAACCGTCGCTTCACAGGCGAAAGTCCTTTCATGCTGGTTGGTTGCAATAAAATTGTCATCAAATCTCACTATGGCCCCGGCAATTGCAGCCTGGTCAAGCGGATCCAGCACTGGCAGACCCGTATTTTCATTATACAGGCGGATAATCTCGGAGAATGGCCTTCCAACAGCCTCTGCAAAAGAATATCCAGTGAGTTCCTCCCCTGTTCGGTTTATATGAATAATTATTTTGCTTCTGTCAGTGGCAATCACCGCCTCGCCAATTGATTCCAGGGTGACCTGGAGCCTCTCCTTCTCGCGGAAGAGTTCCTCCAGTATTTTTATCCGCTCACGCGAATATCGTATTGAGCGGACAAGCGAATCCACCTTGAGGTGGTTTTTGTCCAGGTAGTCCGATGCTCCGGCGCGGATTGCCTCGATGTCAACATCAGCCGCATCCATTCCGGTCAGAAGTATGACAGGTATATTACCCGGGATTGATTGTACTTTTTGCAGGAAATGTATTCCGTTCTCGGCGCCAAGCCTGTAGTCGCACAGGCAAATATCAAAATTGCGGGTGGCGAGCGCCGAAAGTCCTTCAGCTATACACTTCGCCCATGAAGTGACATACCCACAGGAGTGGTCCTGGGAGAGAAGGTCCTTGATGATGATGTAATCATCCTCATCATCGTCAACTATCAAAACACGGATTGGTTCAGTCATAACAGTCTTTGATTCTGGTACAAGCTTAATGGGAGTAAATGTAAAATTCCAGTCTCTTTTTTTCCCGGTAAAAGGGATTATGGCACCGATGCCGAATCCCTGGACGCAAGATCCGTCACCTGGAGCCGCAGAATTTCACCGTTTCTGGCCTGAACATAGAGGTAAGAACCGGAAATTAAAATTGGAGTGTTTGGGATAACTTCCTGCTGCGAGCGGGCGGTCATGGCAAGTGCTCCATCAAACTTGCCTGCAAAATAACTTGTACCGCGTTTTACGACCGCGTAAATACCGCTTCCCTGTGTGGCAAGTATTGAACCCTTGAAAATCTCTTCCTGGCTCTGTTTTGTCACTGTCAGAGCTTTTGGATCTATGAGCATGAGATATGACGCTCCGCTTCCGGCAGGCTCAGCCACAACCAGAAGGACATTGCTGTACACCAGCACTGTCCGTTGCTTTACGGAGATATTTTGTGTGCTCGCTTCCTGCTTGTCATCCTTGAAATTATAGAGAATGATCCGTCCGGTTTCATTCTCCGAACCTTCCTGAACCTTCAGAAACAAGCCCTTCTCTGTAACCACGGCATCCGTGGTTGCAAGCGATGTGGTGGTCTGTGTTGCGGTTGTATCTGTAGTCCTGCGCTCCTGTATTCCCCGCTCATCCCTGGCGATTTCCTCGCGGTCGCGGTTTAGCTGCTGTTGTTCCCGGGTGATCTGCTCCTCGCGGCGCTGGATCTCCTGTTCCCGTTCCTTTATATCCTCTTCACGCTTGGCAATCTCTGTCCTGTTCGTGGAGGTCTCTTTGTCTTCCTCAAGCTGTTTCTTGTCCTCTTCCAGCTGT
>RPPD01000329.1 GCA_003818675.1 Spirochaetaceae bacterium | reverse complement strand
TGCGTTCCGCCTGCTTTGCATTGGCCGGATCAAACGGGCCTATGAACTGTTTCAGGCGGTCCCGCACTTTTTCCCAGTCAGGTGGAAACTCTGCCGCTTGTGCGTAAGATGAGCCGCCTTCGCCTCCCAATCTGTTGTTGGGCATCCATTTGCCGGAGAATTGGCAGAGATACGAGTATATGTTTGCGGCAGCGTCAAGAAAACGCACGAGGTTGTCTATGTACTGGCCTTCTCCGTCAAGCCTCGGATCAATCCACTTGAGTGTCATGATGTCAGGCTGGGAAATCGCGTCAGCGTGTCCCACCTTGGGTATTGGGGAATCCTGTGAAATCGTGTTCCAGCTGTCATTTCCGCCAGTGAAGTTCTGGTGTGCCCACGAATCCGCGAATGTGTGGATCGCGATTCCCATTCTATAGAGGTTTTTGGTATCAAATGCGCGGCGCACGAGGCCCCGGACAAAGGCGCCGCCTGCTGTACAATTGAGTGTGTTGGTTTTTCCATCCTTGCGCCTGGCTCCCTTACACGACAGGTCTCCTGGAAAGAAATGAAACGGGATGTAGACATGCGCTGGAAACCAGTCGCTCCACCAGCCATAGTTGTGCGTGACCGAGGTCTCATACACTCTGGTGTCCGTGTGAATGCGGTGACCAACCAGGTTGTTGTCTACATACTGGGAGGAATAGGCGAGGGTGATGCAGTCGTATTCCGGAAGCCCTGCGTGCTTGGCCAGAATATAGAGAATATAATAGTGGAACTCGATGTTCATTCTGTTTCCTGTGTTTACCCTGTAAAAGTATACCCGTATACCCGTCTTTTTCCAAGACGGGACAGGCATGAATGTGTTCAAATCCCCGGATTTTGATGCAACAAATCCGGTTTAAACGACTCATATCATTAAACGTGGAAACTGATGGAGGAAAAATGAAAAAAATTATCCTTGATGGAATCTTTCTGGTTGTTTTGATAGGTTTGCTTTTTAGTTGCAATATGGATTTTGGCACTAGGACAAGGGCACCCGGCAAAGTCATATCGGGTGCTCTGTGGACAGTGACAAGAGGGGCGGGCGTTTACTGCATGGCGAAAAGCGGCAATACGCTGTATTTTGGCGGGCAGTTTGGCTATGTCGGACCTTCAGCCACCTATGGCATCTCGGTCGACAGGAACACGGGCCGTATTCCGGCTGGATACATGAACCTTGACTATTCGCCGAATTATCACCTGTTTTCCGTCATTCCTGACGGAACCGGCGGCTGGTTTATAGGCGGAGGCTTTACCCGGCTCGGGAGCACGCAACATGCATGGCTCGCGCGAATACATGCGGACGGCACTCCCTATGACTGGTATCCGGACCTCGATGCGCCGGTATGGTCCATGGTATTAAGCGGAAACACCCTTTACGTGGGAGGTGAATTCTATACAATAAACGGGCAGACGAGAAACCGCATCGCCGCCATCGATGTACCAAGCGGCAACCCCACGGATTGGAATCCCAATGCGAATGACCTTGTCGAGGAGATGGTGCTCTCCGGAAATATTCTCTATGTCGGCGGCATGTTTACCTCGATCGGCGGCCAGACGCGCAACATGCTCGCGTCTCTTTCCATAACTGCCAATACAAACAACGCGACAGCCTGGAATCCATCAGCAAATGGCCGGGTCAAATCTCTTTTATTAAACGGCACTACGATGTATGCTGCCGGAGAGTTTACCTCAATTGGAGGGGCTTCACGTACCGGAATAGCCGCGCTTGATACAGCGAAAAACACGGCGAATGCGACACTCTGGAATCCCGCTTCGAATGGTGCGGTGGAGACGATCGCCATGGCCGGTACTATGTTGTATGCGGGCGGCAGCTATACTTCCATCGGCGGCGCGACCCGCAATGGCTTTGCCGAACTGGATACGACAGTCAATGCCAATATGGCCACTGCCTGGGATCCCCTCGGCATCTAGAAAGCCCAAATGCAAATGATGGCCGTGGCCGGGGATACGCTTTATATGTGCGGCTTGTTCAGCGACAAGGTGTTCGCAAACAGGGAATACGCGGTGGCATTTTCCCTGTCGGGGAAAAATGTTCTTTCGTGGAATGCGGCGCCGGATTCAAATGTGGTTGCCATTGCCTTTTGGGGCAACCAGATGTATCTGGGCGGATATTTTGAGTCAGTCAATGGTGTAGTGCGCTCGAACCTCGCTGCGATCGATCTCGCCACCGGTGAGGCCATTGACTGGAATCCAGGCACATCACAAAACGGAGAGGTTCGGGATATTGTCATTTCCGGCAGTACTGCATATGTCTGCGGCGATTTCACTGTAGCCGGCGGTGCCTCAAGAAACAACATCGCGGCTCTTGACTTGAATACAGTTGAAAACAACGCCACTGCCTGGAATCCGGATCTGAATCTTGATGTCAACGCGATGGTGCTGGGCGGGAGCATCCTGTATGCCGGCGGAGATTTTACCATGGCGGGTGGATTGCCGCGTCTTCGACTGGCAGCCCTTGATACCTCAAAAACCACCGGCATGGTCACTCCCTGGAATCCAGGGGCTGATCTGAGCGTCAAGTGCCTGGCCCTGGGAGGCACCATTCTTTATGCAGGAGGTGATTTTTCTAATATCGGCGGGCGGACCTGGAACTGCATTGCGGCTCTTGACACCACGGTTGAAACCGCGAGCGGAACTGCCTGGAATGTCGGGATGAACGGTGGGACTGTGTATTCAATGGCTTTGCGCGGGACAACCCTGTATATCGGCGGCAATTTCACCACCTTCAGCGGAACAGTCCGGTGCAATCTCGCCGCGCTTGACACCACAAAATTGACCAATAATGTCACAGACTGGAACCCCAATATGAATTATCGTGTTCTTGAGGTTGCATGTGACAAAGATGTGGTTTATGCATCCGGGAGATTTGATACCGTAGGCGGAGTACAGCAGGATTATTTTGCCGCTCTGGATGCGAATCAGGATACCAACAACCTTCTCCCGATAGACCCAGAACTGGACAATCCGGGATATGCGGTCGCCTATGCGATTATTGCAGATGATGAACACCTGTATCTCGGCGGAACCATCAAGACCGCGGGCGGTAAATACAGGAATAATCTTGTTATGGTGGACAAAGAGACAGCACAGACCTATTGAAAAAAGTCGCGAGCGGGCCGCGCATGTATGTCGCGGCCTGTCTTGACCAGAAGGGCTGATTGCCATACTGTATTATAATTAAACAGATATGGCACATGACCTTGACATAGGAATTTCAAAGATTGCACGCCAAAAGGTGATTGACCGTCTCAAGCACGCTTACGCCAGCGACTACCTGGAGGAAGTAGATTTTGAGAAGCGGCTTGTGATCGCCACAAACACCAGTAAGCGTAGTGAACTCGTTGATATCGTGGACGATCTCCCGGACGAGATTGATGAGCCACAGAAGACTTCTGTGGGGACGCAGGCAACTTCCAAATATCCGGATCAAACCTGGAGCATCAACCGCGGGCTTATAGATGATTCGGAAATCATGGTGGGTACCTTTTCAGGAGTGGTCCGCAAGGGAGACTGGCGGCCTCCAAGGAAGATCAAGAC
>RPPD01000328.1 GCA_003818675.1 Spirochaetaceae bacterium | reverse complement strand
TGCCCGATTCTTCCCCATTGACAACGACAAATGCACCAGGAATATCAAAATCCATCAGGTGCGTCCTGAACAAGTCCCCGAATTCCCTGAAATTGTTCACGGCATTGTAATCAGCTGCAAAAAACGCCATTTTGCCCAGTTGGTAGGAGTAACGCATGCGCACCATGGTGATGTAATTGGTGGAGATGTTGATCATGACCCTGGCCTGGTGAAAAATGTCCTCGGCCATTCTGACAAGATCCCTTTTGGAGGAGAGAGAGGGGAGTACCTGTTTTCTCATTTCCGAGATGACATTATCAAGTGTAAGTATTTTTTCTATTGGATACTTGTTCTTGAAAAAATATTTCTTGAGTGCCGTGATGAATCTGCGTGATGTGCGGCTTTCAATGTCATTCATCAATGAATCATACAGGTCTTCTATATAGCGTGGATTAAAATCAGGATCATATTTATGGATTATGCACTGGAGGCCATCCAGCACGCTTTCCCTTGCATTTACCGCCCTGGTTTTGTTTGATTTTGGAGTGAGTGCAAGCGCGGCCTTTTGCCTGCGTTCCTCCATCACGGTGACTATGGAATCTTCGTAGCAGCCGCAGGACTGCCGTACGAGAAACTCCACGGGCATCCTGATCATGAATGGCACTTTCTTTTTTTCAATCTGGTCCAAAATCATCTGGATTGCCGTGTGCCCGTAGCGATAATACAGCGGGTCCACGGTGGTAAGCGGCGGATCAGCCCTGATGCCTTCAAAGGTGTTGTTAAAACCCACGACAGCGACATCCTCGGGCACGCGGATATTGCGGCTTGCAAGAATTTCCACGAGGCGGTTTGAGACACTGTCTGAGATTGTGACTATGGCTTGAATGTCTTTTTTGGGTCTTAGTTTTCTTTTTTCAAAGAGAGTATTTACCGCCTTGTTTATCTGCTTGTGGTCAATCTCGTCAAGAATATAAACGTATTCATCCCTGAATGCAATTCCGCTCTCGGCCAGAACGCTGCGATAGGCATCGTATCTTTCCTCATTACAGTAGTTGTGGCGGTAGCCCTTCTTGTCTCCAATGAAGGCTATTTTTGAAAAGCCGTGGACCTGGGTGAGGTGCTGCATGAGATGCCTGATGCCCCCGGCATTGTCAATTACCAGTGAAGGAATGTTTTCCATCTGCATGCCAAGGCAGACAAGCGGGATTGTGGTGATGGACGCGTGAAGTTTTTCAACTTCGTCAAACGGCATGATATATGCCATGGATGATGCCCAGGAAACGAGACCGTCAATATTTTTTTTTGTAAGGTACGGAAATGTTCTTTTGTAGTAACGGGCATAGGTAAAGGTATCACCAAGGGAATACTTGTAGCCATTGCAAAAATTGATGATGTTGACATCATGCTCCTTGGCCGCGGAATTAAGCCCGGCCACGAGTTCCTGCGCAAGGCTGCTTCTGAAATTGGCGATTGCAAGAAATCCTATGGTGGGCCGGGTTTCTGCGGCCCTTCTTTTTTTGTGCATGCTCTCCTGGCCTGTTGTTGCTGGTTTAATTATCCGAAATTTGGCCATGCACTGTCAAGAAAACCTGATTTTATTTTGTATTTAACTGACCAGATATCATATGGTGAGATTTCAATCCATTTACTACCGTAAACCTGTTTTCCGGAGCAGCAGTGATTTGGATTCGGCTGCTGTTGCCGTCCGGCATTATCAAGTTTTATTATGTTAAAAAACCGCCTTCGGTCCCGGCTGGTTCCTGCTGTTCGTTGGACGGCATGCTCCGGATATCTGGCCAGGACTCTGGCGGTTTTTTTATTGATAATCAAAAAGCTACAGACAAAGTTTACCATCCCATGAATGAATGAAATCCGCCAATCGCATCCAATTTTTCCGGAGATTATGGTGAACTCTTTCCTGCCAGCCGCGGCTGTCAGTTTTTCAATCTGCACACGGAAATATTTGACCAGGGCAGTACGGCAAGGCACAGCAGTGATTCCGGAATGTAATGATTTGCAGATATAAAAAATATTGTTTTATCTTACCCGCAGCAACCGCCGTCAGATGAGGAGCCGCATCCGCAACCTGTGCTTCCGTCATCCCCGCCGCATGAAGGTTCTGTACCGCGCAGTTTGCCCCAGATTATGGCGGTCGCGCATCCGACTCCAGCGTGCACTTTTATGGCACCCGAGGCGCAGTTTTTCGCGCACGCTCCGCACTCCATGCAGAGATCCTTGTTCGTAATGGATGCCTTCTTGTCCTTCATTTCAAAGACGCCATGCGGGCAGACAAATGTGCACATCTTGCAGCCGGTACATTTCTCTATATTGTATTCCAGGGTCGTGACGTTTTTCAGGTAGGTCAATCTCATAATCAGTCTCCTTCGCTGCTAGGCAAAAACTAATGTTCCAAGCACAAGGGCAATTACGCCCATGGCTGCGGAACCAATAATCGCGGGCATGGACAATCTCATTTCCTTTACCACACCGGAAAGTGATGTAAAGGTGGAAGCCCCTGTGAAGTTCAGCGTGATAAACGCCGTGATCGGTGGTGCAATCAGGGCTGCAGGCAGGATATTCTGCCAGGTGAGTGCGCAGCCTGAGAGTGAATATATTACTCCATAAATCAATACCCAGAAAAGGCCGGCAACCCATCCCTTGAAGGAGAAGGCGCGCCCGGGCAGTATTGGCAGCAGGAGCGGAAACAGTATTGTCCCTGTAACTACTGCGCCGAAATAAGGGATAAATGATATGAGCGCGGTCAAAATGATATTATAAAATGGTTCATTCCATTTGGCAATTATCGCTATAATTGTCAGTACCGCCAAAATGATTGCGGAAAATCTTATGGATCCTGTAAACTCCACCATGGTCAGCACGAAGCGGTCCCGGAATGTAAAGTGAACACGCCTCATTTCCTGGTTTGCCCTTTGATCTGCAGACAGAAAAGCGGAAATGTCAGCGGCGCGTACTGGTCCCCAGATGACAGAGAAGCCAGTTTTTTCCCTGACTGTGTGTGCAGCCACGCCTGGCGCGCCCAGCTGCGGCACGATCACATTGCGGTGGTCCACTACATCCGCAAGCGCCGTGGATTTTATGCGGTTCACAAGTTCACTCGTGCCAAAGGTGCCTTTGCCTGCCGCGCACCAGACATTGATGCCGCGTGTGTCAAGCACAAGGATCCAGCCTGATATACCGGAGAGATTTTTCCGCAACATGTCAAAGCTGAGCCTGTAATTGGCGGAAACAAACACGGGCGAGGTTTCATCTGGCTGGCCGATTGCATAAAGCCCTGGTGCCACTGTATACCGGTCACGGCCTATTCCCAGCCGGACCTTGATCGCGGTCCAACGGTCTTTGGAGGAGAACTTTGAATCCACGCGTTTCACAGCCCCTCCCGCGGTAATGATTGTCCGGGATAACGTGCCAGAACAGCACGTGGACGTTGTTTTTTGTTTGGCAGTATTCTCACTGCAACATGAGGCTTGTTTATTGTCTCCCATTTATTTCTCCTTTGTAAAAAACCTGAAACCGCAGCATCCGGATTCGCGGCAGGATTTCAGCGCGTCCGCGAACAGCACCAGGCTGGCAGCGACCTGGT
>RPPD01000327.1 GCA_003818675.1 Spirochaetaceae bacterium | reverse complement strand
CTGTCACTATAGCCACCAACATGGCAGGCCGCGGTACTGACATAAAACTTGGAGGCAATCCGGAATTCCGGGCGCGAAAAAAAGCAGGAACTGACGCCACCCCCGAGGAATACAGGAAGGTCCATGAGGCGGAACTTGAAAAGTGGCAATCTGATTATGATGAAGTCAGGAGCGCTGGAGGACTTTTCGTACTTGGCACAGAACGACATGAATCGCGCCGAATTGATAACCAGTTACGAGGGCGAAGCGGCCGCCAGGGTGATCCAGGTACCTCCAGGTTTTTCATTTCTCTTGATGACGAACTCATGAGATTGTTCGGAGAAAATCTTAAAAATCTAATGCAGCGGTTTGGATTCAAGCCCGGTGAGGTGATATACCACCCATGGATTTCAAAGACAATAGAGAAGGCGCAAAAGCGCGTGGAAGACAGGAACTTTGAAATCCGCAAACACCTGCTTGAGTTTGATGATGTTTTAAACGAGCAGCGTAATT
Source organism: Spirochaetaceae bacterium (assembly GCA_003818675.1). Next base: position 3,099 of record RPPD01000327.1, on the reverse strand, counting down.
TCATTTATACAAAACGCAATGAAATACTTTCTGACAGCCAGATTTCAGACAGGATTGTAGAGACAGCCCTGGAAATCGCGAGCAATATGGCAGATGAATACCTTGAAAAAAAGGACAAGTCAGGAGTTGCGATAAAGAGGCTGTTGGAGCAGCTTTTTGAAGAGTTTTTTTACATACCTGATATTCCAGCAGAGGAGTTTGCGGCAAAAACTGAAAGTCAACTCAGGGAATATCTCAGTCAGGCTTTTAGAAATGAAATGGAAGAAAAGGCAAAACTCATTGGCCATGAATACCTTAATGCCTTTTTGCGCCAGGAATACATCAACTGCATAGATTCGAAATGGCTGGATCACTTAAGCGCTCTGGATGCGCTAAAGGAGGCTGTATACCTGCGAGCATACAGCCAGAAAAATCCTCTCACTGAATACAAACTTGAGGGATTCCAGATTTTTGACGAAATGCTTGTTGCAATCAGAACAGAGATAGCCCACAAGGCCATGCGGGTAAAGATCCGCACTGCCCCGGAGCATCCCCATTCTGCTCATGGAGGCGGGAAACCCGCAATGGTGGCAAGCCACGCAGGCATGGACCAGTTTGCGGGTGTGCAGGCAAGGCAGCCCCGGCAGCAGGCAAGTGTTCTCCAGTCACAGCCCCAGGCAAGACCGGGACCAGGTGAGAACCAGCAGATCCAGGTCAAGCGAAATGAGCCCAAAGTAGGCCGAAATGACCCCTGTCCCTGCGGAAGCGGTAAAAAATACAAGAAATGCCACGGAAGCTGATATTTTAATCAACCTTCCCTTAATCCTTCCGATAATTGAATAAGACGGACTCTGCCAGGACCTTTTTTGAAGGTTTCCTTTATTTTGAGGGGCCCTGGCATGTAAATTCGTAAAATTCCTTTTCAGGAGGAATCCAGTGCTTCGTGGAATTTACACTGGTGCTTCAGGCATGATAGCCCAGATGCACCGAATGGATGCAGTGGCCAACAACCTGGCTAATGTGGATCTTGTTGGTTACCAGCGCGATGTTGCCACATTCAAGTCCTTTCCGGAAATGCTCATGCGCCGCTCATGTGACGACGGGGAATACGTCTTCCCCTTTGGTTCTGTTGACACAATGCCTATTGTTGGAAAACTGGGAACAGGCACAGAGTTAAACGAGGTATTTACGGTATTTGACCAGGGCGCGATGAAGCAGACAGAAAATGACTTTGATTTCGCCCTTGACGGCAAGGGTTTTCTTACAGTTGAAACGCTTGATGGTGAGCGCTACACCAGGAACGGCTCCTTTTTGCTGAATCCTGAAGGATACCTTGTAACAAAGAGCGGAGACTATGTCCTTGGCGAAAACGGCCCGATCCAGCTCCAGAAGTACAATTTTGTCATAGACCAGGACGGTGTTTTGTACCGCGATCCGACTTTTGCAGGTGACGCGGCAAGGCTCGTTTCTGTGAATGAAGTGACATGGGAAAATATCGAGCGCATAGACCGTCTGAAGATTGTACACATGGAACAGCCCAGATATCTCCAGAAACAGGGGAATTCCTACTGGAAGACTACAGAGAACTCTGGTCCCGCAGTGATTATACCAGATGACCAGAGACCAAAGGTCAACCAGGGATTCCTTGAGGCATCAAATGTAAATCCAGTCACTGAAATGGTGCACATGATTGAAGTAAACCGCGCCTACGAAGCAAACTCTAAAGTCATTCAGACGCATGATTCGCTCGCGGGCAAGGTTATTAACGAAGTGATGAGGCTATAAAATGGCAAAACAGGGTACAGGAGGTAATTTTATATGATGCGTTCTTTGTGGACAGGTGCTTCAGGAATGATTGGACAGCAGTTTAATATCGACACCATCGCCAACAACCTGGCGAACGTCAATACAACTGGTTTCAAGAAGAACCGGGCAGATTTTGAGGACCTCCTTTACCAGACAACAAGACTTGCTGGAACCCCTGCAACAGAACTCACTGTTGTACCCACCAATACACAGGTTGGTCATGGTGTCAGGGCTGCTGCGAGCCAGAAGCTCTTTGAGCAGGGCAGCCTCCAGGTGACAGGCAATAAACCTGATATTGCCATTGAAGGTCCGGGCTTTTTTCGTATTCTTCAGTACGATGGAACCTATGCATATACACGTGATGGTTCTTTCAAGATTGATTCGAATGGTCAGGTTGTCACATCAAATGGCTATCGTCTTATGCCTGAACTGATTATCCCGCCTGACACCAAGCCGGATTCCCTGGCAATTTCGCCTGACGGCCGTGTGACCATACAGTTTATTGGAAGTGATGACCCTGTAGAGATAGGGCAGATAGAATTGTTCAGGTTCGTCAATCCAACGGGTTTGAATGCAGTGGGTGAAAACCTTTTCATTACGACAAATGCCTCTGGAGAATCCGTTGGCGGACGTCCAGGTTTTGATGGAATGGGGAAACTCAGGCAGGGCATGCTTGAAATGTCAAATGTAAATGTAGTACAGGAAATGGTGAACATGATTGTCGCACAACGCGCATATGAGTTTAATTCCAAAACGATACAGACATCCGACAACATGCTCGCAACTGCCACGAATCTGAAACGCTAAAGGGAGTTTTGAAAACTGGATGAAGTATCTGGCAGGCGTATTAATGCTTTTTCTTCTTTTGGGTGACAGTTTGACTGCAGAAAAGTCTGTCACCCAAAACCTGTTGGTTAATAAAGAAAGCAATCAGCAGGGAATTGCAATATACCTGAAGGATACAATTGTTCCTTTAACGCAGAATGTAAGGATCCAGGACATTACAGAAAGAATTGAAGGTGCAAAAGATTGCGTTATTTCAGAAGAGGCTGTTTTTAATCTTGAAAAAAACCAGATGGAGAGCATGCCGCTTCGAAGTGTACGTAAAGCGCTGGAAAACAGAGTAACAGGACCGCTTATTTTAATTGGAACGAGACTTCGTATAATGCCCGTAGGAATGCAGGATTCGTTCTGGTTTTACAAATCATTCATGGATCATGTTGAAAAAATTGTTTCAAACGAACTTGTACATATAAAGATTGATTTTGTCACTTGGCCAGAGACAATTCCTGTAACACCAGGGACTATAAACTG
>RPPD01000326.1 GCA_003818675.1 Spirochaetaceae bacterium | reverse complement strand
ATCTGCTGAATTTTTTCTTTGCGGTTTTTCTGTAAAGTTCGTACTCCTTGATGCTGTCACTGTGGGAATACTTCCATTTCAGCGAGTAATACGAGTCATACAACCTCGATCTGTAACCATCCTGCTTTGCCATCGACTTCACCACTCTATAGAAAATATTTTCACATATCAAGCGGACTGAAAAGTTCCGGTACAGGCCTTTCCATGCCAGGCTCTCCCCGCTTTTGCCCCTTTATTCCGCGGCCAAGCGCGAAACGGAAAACAGAAAAGACTATTACCAGCCCGACCAGGTTCATGCATGAGGTTGCCCAGGCGATTCCTGCAATTCCCATGACGTTCATAAGCACAAGATTCAACACAAAATTGCCAAGCGTCTTGACAAATGCCATCATCATTATGGCCTTTGTGTTTTTCAACACAATAAGCGCCCGTATGTAAACCTGTGCCACCGCAACCATTGCAAATCCCGAGAAATAGGCGATGGAAATATGGGCGATATCCGAGAGCTGGGCAGGAGTCATTTCTCCGTTTCCATAAGCGAAACTGACAAATGGTCCTGCCAATGCAATAAATATTCCTGTCAGTACAATTCCAGACAGGGCCATCCACATGGCTGTCCTTGCCACATCATGCTTGAGTTGCACAATTCCATGTACATGAATCCTTGAGCTCAAGTATGAAAGCAGGGTTACCATAATCCCGCCAACCAGAAGCGTTTCCGGAATCATGTAAAAACGCTCTCCATAATACAGGAGAGAAACGCTCCCGCCCGGAAACCATGTCGCCATTATCTTGTCTATGACAGGATTCACAGATACAGCTATTACTCCCAGTACCTGGTAAAATGCCTTGTTGAAAAAATCTATCAGGCGTGCGCTAATGGTAAAATAAAAGCCGAACCTGAAGATCCTTTTTATCCGCACAACAATTACCAGAAATGCCAGCCTTACCATTTCACCCGCGACATATCCGGCGGCCACGGCGTGTATGCCCCAAATATCTCTCAGGAAAAAAATCATGGCAACCGTGACAAGCGACCTGAATACAAGTCCTGTTCCTCCCGCCATGAATCTCTTGTTAGCCACGAGCACGCCCTCGATTATCCCGGTTGCTACAAGAAACATAACAAGCGGAATCATCGATAGGTACATGAAGAGGATAAACTGCCCGACTGATGGCTCAAATATCGTGGTAAACGAGACAAGCAGAAACAACACCAATCCGACTGCCAGAAGCAACAAACCCACGGCAGCTGAACCTGCCGCGAGAAGCGTATTCACAAAAGGACCAGGGTTTTCTTTTCTGTTCAATAGATCCGCAATATACGGCACAATCACAACGGAAACAGTGGAGGCGACGATTCCCGCCAGAAAAAGCGCAATGCTGTACATGAAGAAAAACGAGTCAGTGACAACGGTCGAACCAAACCAGGTGGCAAGCAAAAATGGGACAACAAAGCCTATTGCTTTGCCTGCGGTTGAAACAACGGTAGCCGCCATCGTGTCTTTTATAAACTTGAAGGAGAATAAACCCTTGTCACGCCCCTCTGGCTTCATCACCCATCCCTTCTGGAAACCTTTCTCAGACTTTTAAAACCTGCGCAAGTATGGCGGCCCCAAGCCCGCTGCCGCATCCTGCGACAAGCACTTTTGCGTGCCGGGGCAGGTTCGTACATGACATCAAACTGTCCTCTCCCCATTATCTTTCAAAAACATTGTCTGGCCGCGGGAAATGCCTTATGATAAAAAAAGAACACCTTTGCCATTATTTGGCCCCTGAAAGGATTCACATTGAACCTGTCATTTTTCATGAACCGGATTTCGCACATGTCGCCTGGAGAAATTTTCTTCAGGCTCCGTCGCCATGCTGTGACCTGGGCAAGAAAAATTATCTATTCACATCATACACCCGTTGTCAAGCTCACTGATAAAAACAGAAGAGATCAATTCCCCCGAATTACAATACCCCAGGCAGGAATCAGGCGGGAACTGCTCCTCTGCAAGGCAAACCTGCTCTGCTTAGGCAAGCTTGGTATCTTTGCCATGAAGGAGATTGACATTTCAGGCGGCATTGACTGGCACCGTGATTACAGCACAGGCATAAGGGCACCATCAAACTTGTTCTCCATGGATATTGATTACAGGGACAGATGTACAGTCGGTGATTCCAAATATATATGGGAGCCAAACCGCCATCTTTTCCTCGTGACATTGGCACGAGCATGGGCGGAAACACATGAAGATAAATATATCGAGGTCTTCAAAAAACACCTTGTCTCCTGGATGGACTGCAACCCCTTCATGCACGGGATCAACTGGTCAAGCGCGCTGGAAACAGGGATACGGTTGATCAGATGGTCTGTCGCATGGCATTTTGCGGCAAGTGCTCTTTCTGCCAAAATAAAAGCGCGCTGGCTTGAAAGCATCTACCTGCATTGCCTTGTTATCAGTAAAAACTTCAGCAGATACTCATCAGCAAACAATCACCTGATAGGAGAGGCAACCGGGCTTTTTTCAGCCTGCTGTCTGCTTCCTCCATTCAAACAGACAAACCAATGGCGAAAAATATCACGCTCCATTATTGTGCGGGAAATGATCAGGCAAAACTATCCGGACGGAGTCAACCGCGAACAGGCATCCTGGTATGGCATGTATGTTCTGGATTTCCTGCTTTTGGGTATTGCCTGCAGTGAACGCGCAGGAGTTCCGTTCCCGCGAGAATGTTATAAAATTGCTGAAAGCATGACCAATTTTTTTCTTGCAGTCCGCGATCACGGAGACGTTCTGCCTGAGCATGGCGACCGCGATGATGGCATGATGATTGACCTGGAACAGCGTGAAAGCGGCATGATTGATTCCATGGCAACAAGCACTGGCTTTTTCTGCAATCAGCCTGGTTTCATTTCAAGTAAAATAGATGCAAAGACACAGGTTCTGCTCGCCATTGCAGGCCGTGATTTAAGCACCGGGACAGATGCCCGGACAAAAACGACGGGCGTTACATTGCCGGCCAGCGGCTATTATATTCTGCGCAATATGGCACACGGACATGAACAGAAACTCGTATTTGACGCCGGGCCTATCGGGTATCTTTCAATAGCCGCGCATGGTCATGCTGACGCACTTGCTTTCACACTTTCAATAAATAAGGTGCCTGTGTTTGTGGATCGCGGAACTGGCGCTTATTTCAGCAAACCTGAATGGAGAAGATATTTCAGAAGCACACAGGCTCACAACACAGTCGAGGTGGACGGAGAAGACCAGTCGGTCCAGGCCGGATTGTTCATGTGGGGGAAAAAAGCCGGGGTAAAAGTTCTTGAATACAAATGTGGTGATCAGGCGTCTGAAAAGCGTATCTGTATCCGCGCTTCGCATGATGGTTACAAACGGCTTTCTGACCCTGTTGTCCATGAGCGGTCAATAGAACTGGACATGGATTCCGGCACATGGATAATAATTGATAAAATAATCTGCAGGAAAGAACACACTTCGGCCCTGTTTTTTCATCTTAACCCGGATTGCAATGCAATAAAACAGGATAATACCGTAACCATCACTATTCCTGATTCCATCACACAGCCAACCTGCGGGCT
>RPPD01000325.1 GCA_003818675.1 Spirochaetaceae bacterium | reverse complement strand
TGTTCCTGCCACCACAACAATACACAATAGTGGCAACAGCGTTTTGAGGTTCAAATATTTCACCTGTATATTATACCAAGGCGGTCTTGGGTGGATCAAGGCCCTCTATGACATCCAGAAGTTCATATATCAGAACAGGCTTGTTCTTTCCCTTTACCCTGATGTTATCCAGTTCACGGACTATGACCCTGTCTTTTACCAGACCATAGGTGTATTCACTGATGATTATTCCCGTTCCGTATTCCTTGTTGGTGCCCTCAAGCCTTGAACCAAGATTGACATTATCGCCCATCAGCGTGTAATTCATCCTGACCGGAGAACCCATATTTCCGACAACCATGATCCCGGAATTTATGCCTATGCCTATATTAATACGCCGCTCTGGCGGCCAGGAGGCATTGAGTTCTGCAAGAGCTTCTATCTGCTTTAACGCGCACTTGCAGGCCAGGATCGCATGCTCTGCCTGGGGAAGAGGCGCACCCCAAAAACCCATGACCATGTCGCCAACATACTTGTCCAGCGTACCCTGATATTCAAACAAGATATCGGTCATTCGTGTAAGGTAGCTGTTCAGGTGATTGACCAGAGCCTGCGGTGCCATACTTTCTGAAAGTGTTGTATATCCCCTGATGTCAGAAAAGAGAACAGTAATCTCCTTGTCAACACCGCCCAATTCCGGTGGATTCTGCAACAGTTGTTCCACTACCTGCGGATTTACATACTTTCCGAACATCGACTTGATCCGCCTCTTGTCCCTTTCCTCAAAAATAACCCTATAGGCTACTATCATTAAAAATGTGAACATTATCCCTATTGAAGGAGCCGAGAAATTCAGAATCACCTTCTCAAGTATGAACAGCTGTATGACCGCATAGTAGTACACAATCACAAGCCAGATTGAAATCCCAAGGGATAAAAGCGGTGGAAGCCGCGAGCAAATAAATGCCGCGAGTGCTACTGCGGCCAAAAGTATTATTATCGTTATAAAAGTTGAGGCGTACTGGATAAAATTGTCCATTACTATTGTATTGAGTGCGTTTGCGTGAATTTCTCCACCATACATAAGCCCGAAAGGCGTCATTTTTTCATCCTTTGCAATTCCCTTTGCATAAGCGCACACGATTATGATTTTATTATCCAAAACATTTGAATTGCGCCAGTTTCCTGTCACTGGATCAGGTCCTGGCACCTTATCCGGCTCTCCAAAATACCAGAATGGCCTTACAAAAAAGGTTTTTTCAATGGTAGATTCATATCCCATGAAATTGATGAGCATTTGACCCTGATCATCAATTGGAATCCGAATTTCATTTACATATCTGGTTTGTGTAATTTCCCCGGTTGCGGCCGTTCGGGCTGTAGGTATTGCATAGGGAGGGAGGAAATATTTTTCTCCCGTATTTGCATCCATGTATTCCTGTTTTGGATCAACCCAGTCAAAATCATCTTTACTGAAATATTGAATATCCGGAATCCTGATATATTCTCCAATTTTTACTTCAACATCAGAAGGCTTCTTGTTGAAATATTCAAGCGCCAGTGACAGCACGATTGATGGAACAAAAGAATCCTTGAAACGCGCAATGGCATATACATTTTTTCCGCCAAGCTCCTGCAGGGTATTAATCCTCGCATTTTCCATGATTCTGGCAGTTATTATATCCACGTTTGCTTCGGTGATTTCCTCAGGGATGACGCTGACATTGTTGTTTTTGTCAAACCATGAAAGCCATTCATAATTTTTCCTGTCGCATGATACTTTTAAAAGTCCTTCTCTCAGCTCCTCTACTGGTATCCATTCCTGTGCCATCATCTGTGAATACCGTGCGACAAGTATTGCCTTGCGATACACCTCGTCACGGTCCTGGATATAGCTCGCATGACCGTAACCCTTTATTACCTCTGCATATTCCTTTATGGGTGGTTCAAGCCCCAGGAAAGGCTCGATATTCATCCAGTCACCTTGAATGTTAGTAAGCGTCCCATACCTGTCGTGGAGTGCTTCCTCGGCCTTGTAATATGCTTGCCTCTGGTCCTGGTCCTGCAGGTTATAGTCATATGTTGTTTCAAGAAATACCCTTCCGTTTTCACGAATGGCATCTGCGAGGATTCCGTCTTCGGTCTTATTTTGAGGCTCTACGTAGAAAAAATCGTATAGAACCGCCCGTTCACGCCTGTTCTGGTCTTTTATTCTTGCCAGCCTCAGTAGAAACTTGGACTGTACACTCCTCGGAAAAGGGAATCTTCCAAGCTTGTCCAGGGTTTCGGAATCTATCCCATAAATGGCAATATCATCTGAAATTGCAATATCCCTGGCATTGCCTTCAGCGTCCTTGCTGGTGGCTGTCGCGTATTTAGTTATCGCATAACGTGATTTGAAATACTCGTTTAAAAGGCCCAGTTCTATTGTCTCAAAAAAAGAAACCTTGACTATATAGATCAGAAAAAACAGGATAATAAAAACAATAATGCCTATTAGAAGCCCGACATACTGTATTTCAAGCAGTTTCAGCCGTTTTCCCTTATTCTGCATTGTCTATTCCTCCCTGTCTTTGCCGTAAACGTTTATTCCTTCTTTTCCTCTGGTTGTAATGCAATTCTACGATTTATGGCCAGATTTGTCCAATTATTATTGGCATAATCACGTTCCAACTGCTCGTAATAAGCAATTGCCTGGGACAAATCGCCTCTTGCCTCAGCAAGTCTTCCTGCATTAAAAAGAGCCTCAAGGATATAAATACTATGCACATTATTCTGTGCACAATAAGCATAAAAGCCATATGACAGATCTGTAAACGATTCCGCTTTTTTTCCCATAACAATGGAAAATGTATCTGGAACAAGGGGCAGTATGTCCTCGAATTTAACGGTTATGGCACCCGATGCATCTGATTCAGCGAGGCCTGGTATGTTTTCAATGAATGACGCCGCAAACATCTGGTATTTTGGTGTCATGATATTACCCGAAGGACCTGAGGCGATACGTACTGCGTCCGCGAGAACAGACTTGACTATGTCATTCTTGTTCTGGGTGTCAGGCAATGCAATTTTCGCGCGATTGATTGTCAGTCTTATCTCAAGAGCACGCTGACCTGCATGCGTTCCCTGATAGGATGCTATGACCGAATCCGATAGTGCCACTACCTCGGACAGAACAGCTTTCTTTTTTTCAGCATCAGTCTCTGCTTCCATCTTCCTGTATTTTTCTTCAAGTTCGAAGAGGCTCATGCCGGCATCCGAGTTTATTTTATTTGCGATCTGCTGATAAATAAAATATCCTATGGGTACAAGCAATAGTACGATTGCGATGATTATGACAATCATCCTGTTTTCCTGGATAAAATCGTTTAGCCGCCTGCTTAATTTTTTCTTGGCGTGCTGATCCTGCGCATGCAACATAAGTTCTTTTTACTCCTTCTGTATATTAAGTTCTTTTAAAAGTCGGGAAAGATATGTCCGCTGGATCCCCAGTTCCCGTGCTGTTTTTGTCTGGTTCCAGCTGTTTAGGTCCAATGATTTTTTTACAAAATACGCCTTGAACATGTTCACGGCGTCCTTTAGCGGTTTCCCCTTGTATCTTTCTTCTGCTACAGGATTT
>RPPD01000324.1 GCA_003818675.1 Spirochaetaceae bacterium | reverse complement strand
TTCTGCAGGAGTAGCATATGGAACGGATCATCGACTTTACCAAAAATCCGGTAACGGAAATCTACGGCATCCACTGCTTTAATGACGCGGTAATGAAGGAGAAGCTCCAGAAAACCGTCTACAAGGCCATGAAAAATATCCAGGAAGGCAAGACCCAACTCACACTTGATATTGCAGACATCGTGGCAACGGCCATGAAGGACTGGGCAATTGAAAACGGCGCCACTCACTTCACCCACTGGTTCCAGCCCTTGACCGGGCTCACCGCAGAAAAGCATGACTCGTTCATTTCCCCCACCCCTGACGGCAAGGTCATGATGGAGTTTTCAGGCAAAGAGCTTATAAAGGGAGAACCTGACGCTTCAAGCTTTCCCTCGGGAGGACTCCGCTCCACCTTTGAGGCAAGAGGCTACACTGCATGGGACACCACATCCCCGGCTTTCCTGAAAGAAGACAACACTGGTGTCACACTCTACATACCCACGGCCTTCATCTCCTTTACAGGAGAGGCTTTGGACAAGAAGGTCCCGCTCCTGCGTTCCATGGAGGCCATTTCAAAACAGGCGCTCCGCGTACTCCGTGCACTGGGCAACACAACAACAGAGAAGGTTATTACCACAGTTGGACCTGAGCAGGAATACTTCCTTGTGGACAAGGAGTACTGGGAGAGAAGGCCCGACCTGATGCTTTCAGGCCGCACACTCTTCGGTTCCATGCCATCCAAGGGCCAGGAGCTTGAAGACCACTATTTTGGTTCCATCAAGGAACGCGTCGCGGATTACATGAGAGAACTCAACTTTGAACTGTGGAAGCTCGGCATTTCCGCCAGAACCCAGCATAACGAGGTCGCTCCCAACCAGTTCGAACTTGCTCCCGTATTTGACGTCTCCAATGTCGCTGCTGACAGAAACCAGCTTGTCATGGAGACCATGCAGAGGGTGGCTGGACGCCACGGCCTGGTGGCGATTCTCCATGAAAAACCATTCGCAGGCGTGAACGGTTCAGGCAAGCACAACAACTGGTCCATGGGGACAAATGACGGCCAGAACCTCCTGGATCCTGGTGCCAACCCTTCAGCGAATGCGCAGTTTCTGCTCTTTCTTTCTGCTGTACTTAAAGCAGTGGACACATACTCATCCCTGCTGCGCGTGTCTGCGGCAAATCCGGGAAATGATCATAGGCTTGGGGCAAATGAGGCTCCCCCGGCCATCATCTCGGTTTTTTTGGGAGAACAGCTTGAGGAGATTCTTTCAAACCTCGCGGAAGGAAAAACTGTTAAAAACGCTCATGGCCAGAAGTTGCAGCTCGGTATCTCTGCTTTGCCCCCGCTCCCGAAGGACCTCACTGACCGCAACCGCACCTCGCCCTTTGCCTTTACCGGCAACAAGTTTGAGTTCCGCATGGTGCCCTCCTCGGAATCAATCGCCGAGCCAAACATTGTCATCAACACCGTGGTCGCGGATACGCTTTCGGAAATCGCGGACCTGCTGGAAAAATCCGCTGATAAAAACAAAACCATACAGGAGTATGTGGCAAACACATACAAAAAGCACCACAGGATAATATTTAATGGCAATGGCTATGGCGAGGATTGGGTGGAAGAAGCCAAAAAGCGCGGTCTGCCCAACCTGCGCGCAACCGTTGATGCACTCCCTGTACTCATGGAAAAATCCACAGTACAGCTGTTTGAGCGGCACAAGGTCTACACTCCAAATGAACTGGAATCACGCTTTACTATTTCGCTGGAACGATATTCAAAACAGATCAACATAGAAGCCCAGCTCATGATCTCAATGGCAACAAGGGACATCCTGCCTGCCTGCGTGGAATATATGACTACGCTTTCCAGTGCCATTGCGGGGATCAAGGGAGCAGTTCCAAAGGCGCCTGCAGGCGGACTGGAAACGCTCCTTTCGGACATCTGCACTAATGTTGATGCTTTGAGGACCCAGACAGTGGCGCTTGACAAGGTGCTTCTTTTGGCCCAGAAGATTGATGATGTTCAGGCACAGGCAGCAGCCTTCCGCGAAAAAGTATTTCCCGCCATGAACGCGCTCCGCGAACCCGCGGACTGCCTTGAGCGGATAGTTGCCAGGGAATACTGGCCTTTCCCGACCTACGAGGATCTCCTCTTCCGTCTGTAGGAAACAGTCATGTTTTTCCTGCTTGACAAAACCGGCCACCCACAGTAATATATCAATATATCTTGATATATGGATATTTCATTGCTCCCCACATTCAAGGCTCTCGCTGATTCAACCAGAATCAGGATATTAAACCTGCTTGCAGACCAGGAGCTTAATGTCAATGAAATTGTCAAAGTCCTGTCCACCACACAGTCCGGCATCTCGCGCCATCTGAAAATTCTCGCTGACTCCGGACTTGTCAAATGCCGAAGAGACGGCCTCTGGAGTTTTTTCCGTACAAACGCAAATGGCGGGCATGCAGAGCTCATGGGTCTTTTGAAAGCTTCCTTCAAAAAGGATAAACAATTGTAGTCAGACCTTCTGGCCGCAAAAAAAGTGCTTGCAGAACGGGATCAGGAAACACGCCGTCTCTTTGATTCCCTCGCCCCGGAATGGGAGGAGATGAAGCAGGAGATACTGGGGTCATTTGACCTGAACGGGGAAATTACAAAACTTTTACCCGCAACAGGAACCGTAGCGGATCTTGGATGCGGAACAGGCGATCTTGTTAAGGCACTCGCGCAAAAAGCAAAAAAGGTGATTGGAGTGGACTCATCCCAGGAAATGATCAGGGCTTCACGCAGCCGCTTTTCACGCAAAAATGGAATCGTTGAGGTGCGCATGGGAGAGTTTGAGCATCTGCCGCTTCGCGACTGTGAAGCCGATACCGCGGTCTGCAGCATGGTGCTGCACCATCTCCCCGATCCTTTTCAGGGTATCCGGGAAGTTGAGCGGGTCTTAAAACCAAAGGGCAGATTCATTATAGCTGATCTTGACAGCCACAATTCCGAAATCATGAGAAGCGGGTACGGAGACCGGTGGCTGGGATTTCCTGAGAAGACAATTGAAAACTGGCTTATCAAGGCGGGCTTTTGCAACATTAAAATCAAACAGTTTCCAGTGAAAAGGAACCTGACTGTGCTTGTAATAAGCGCAGAAAAAAAATAACCGACGGAGGAAGAATATGCAGGCTGTTGACAGCAAGCTGAAATACAAGGTGGCCGACCTTTCATTGGCCGACTGGGGCCGCAGGGAAATGCAGCTGGCGGAAAAGGAAATGCCCGGGCTAATGAGCTGCCGCGCCAAGTACGGCAAAGACAAGCCACTGAAGGGTCTTAAAATCATGGGCTCCCTGCACATGACCATCCAGACCGCAATGCTCATGGAGACCCTTGAGACACTTGGCGCAGATGTGCGCTGGGCATCATGCAATATATTTTCCACACAGGATCATGCCGCAGCCGCCATTGCCAAGGCTGGCACAAGTGCGGTATTTGCATGGAAAGGCGAAACACTTGAAGAATACTGGTGGTGTACGGAGCAGGCGCTCACATGGCCTGACGGCTCGGGTCCTGACCTCATAGTTGATGATGGAGGAGACGCCACGCTTTTGATCCACCAGGGAGTGAAAATTGAAAATGAC
>RPPD01000323.1 GCA_003818675.1 Spirochaetaceae bacterium | reverse complement strand
TGCTTTGTGAGCCTGACAATTTTTGCAACCTTTTCTATGGCCGCGTCCTGGCCGTAGACTCTTTCTTTCAAAAAGCTCTCCAGGCCCAGCAGGCTCTGCCCCTTGTCCTTCTCGGCTTCCAGGAACTTTGCGCCAATAAACTCACCCACAATTCCCTTTACTGTAAGTTCGTCCAGTTTGTCCTTGCCGTCAAAAGAGCTTCGTGAACAGGAATTTTCCAAAATATCGATGGCCTTGTCGGGGAAAACCCTGTTTTTTATTTCATCATTTGCCAGGTTGACTATCAATGAAAGGAGTGAATCATCGATTGAAAGATGGTAGTGGTCCATCATCCTGGGCTTCAGGCTCTTAAGGATTGCAAGCGTTGAATCCATATCCAGTTCGTCAATGTGAACAGGATAGAAACGCCGCTGGAAAGCCTGGTCCTTGATAAAATGCTTGTTGTATTCCTCAGTGGTCGTGGCGCCTATCATGCGCAGGTCACCACGGGCGAGTGCCGGCTTCATTATATTGGCCGCGTCAAGCGAACTGTCGGTTGTTTCTCCTGCGCCTAGCACTGTGTGGATCTCGTCTATGAAAAGGATGATTTTGTCATTGCCTGCGACCTCGTCTATTATTCTCTGGAGCCTTTTTTCAAAATCTCCACGAAACTGTGTACCGGCGACAAGCATCCCCATGTTTATCTCAAGTATTTCCTTGTCCTTGAAAAAGGGCGGAACCTTTCCCTCGGCTATCCGCGAGGCAATACCCTCAACGATGGCGGTCTTTCCGACTCCAGCCCTGCCAATAATCAGCGGATTGTTCTTTTTAATCTTTAATAGAACTTCCATGACCGAACGAATTTCCCGGTCACGGCCCAAAACATCAAAAAGCTTTCCCTTGCGGGCAAGCGCGGTTATATTGCGACCGAATTTTTCCGTGTAAAGTTCTGTCTCGGCAGGTCTTTCCCCGGTTTCCTGTGTTGTGCTTTCACCGATCTGGTCCTTCTGCTCGCGTATATGTTCCCTTTTTCCTATCGATTCTGCATTTTTGTTGTAGGATTTTGATTTGAAATCAGAATCTGTCAAACCTGTCTGATTGGAAAGCTCATATTCAAAATCACGCTCAAGCCTTGCTTTTTCCTCCAGCGCTGGTGCGTATGTCGGATCAACCTCAAGCGCACGCAGGAACATCTGGTGAGCTTTTTTGTATTCTTCCGAACTTGTGAATGCAAGTCCCATATTGTAAAGGGCAAAAAGGTATTTAGGGTCCCGCTCCAAAGCCCTGGCATAATAGGCAAATGCAGAGTCGTAATCCTTCTCGTCATACGCGAGAATTCCCAGATTATTCAATGCCGGAACGTAATCCGGATCCAATTCGATTGCTTTCAACAGATACTGTCTGGACTTGATTATATTGCCACGTTTTTTTTCAATCAACGCACAGTTAAAATACGGGTACTTGTAGGACGGACATATCTTTATGGCTTTTTGGAAAACCTCGTCTGCAGAGTCCAATTCATCCCTGTCCAGGTGTTGAAGTCCAATCTCATTATAGGCGGGATAATAATCGGCATTTAAAGCGATGGTCTTTTCAAACCATTTCCTGGCTTGCGCGTTTTTTTCCCTGTCGCCAGGATATTTCTGTCTCAGGCAAAGTCCAATATTAAAATAGGCCCAGTAGTAGTCCTTCTGCACTTCTATGGCCTTCTTGTATTTTTCTTCTGCCTTGTCCCATTCGTGAAGATCAAACCATAAATTTCCCAGATCATTTAGTGTGTTGGCATCTTCCGGCTGGATGGCAAGGCTTCTTTCATAATATTCACAGGCCTTGCTCTTGTTGCCCCTTGTATTCTCTATTTTCGCAAGCTTCTGCAAACTTGCGACATGGCCACTGTCTTTCTTCAGAATCTCTTCAAAGAGCCTTACTGCGGTGTCATAGTCATTCTTATAATAGGCGTCATTCGCGTTTTCAAGCAGGCGGTCTATTTCTGTGCTCATTAAAATCCTTTAAAATAAGTATAAGGATTAGGAATGGCAATTTTCAAGCAAAAACCTATAAAAACTGTAGTTTTTAATCTTTAAATTATGTGCTAATCTTTCTGCTCTGATTGCAAAGAATTTTCCCTGGACAGCTTCCCTGCCAGTTCACGAAGCCTTTCAAGCGGCCGTGTTTCATCAACTGGAATGGAGCCTATCATTTTGATGAAAGCAATCAGATCAGACCCTGTGCTATGATACAGTTTCCTGATTTCGTCCAGATTCCCTGTGTAGTTTAAAAAAGTCATGATAAAGGCATTATTTATATTGATTTCAGGCATCCTTTTGTACATCTGTGTTCTGAAAAGCTTATCATATTGACTTGAAAAGCGCTCTTTCCAGGCATGGATACTTGTGTTCTTTTCCGCGAGACATTCTTCCTTTGGCAGTTCCAGGTCATACAGGGCTTTTAATTCCTGATGGAGCTGTGTAATCAAATCCTTAAAGACAGCATGGTCATGGTTTTCGTTCTCCAGTATTGTGAATACAGGGTTGTCCTTTCCAAACTCCGCCTCAAGATATATCAGGGCGCCTTCATCGCCTATAAAGCTCGCAATGTTTTCGCTGAAATCCACATCTGCCTTGAAATAGAATGTTGCATGCACCTGCTCATGGAATAGAAGATTGGCAAGCGTTGACAGTGAATATCCTTTCATAAACGAGAAAACAGGATCTGAAAAAAATCCGAGTGTGGAAAATGCATCCACATTCCTGACATAGACATCATAACCCAGGGCTTTAATGCGCGCAACTTCCTGCACTGCATCATCCATTTCAAAAAACCCCTTGTATGGCAACTTGCCCATGAATATATAGTCCCAGTAATATTGTTCAAACCTGTCCATGCTGCATGCTGAGACTATGGTAGCAAGATAATCCTGTTCCATGCGAATATACTTTGTATAATTGTCATTGTCCCTTAGTCCGAGGGTTTTCACGGCAAATATGCGTATCTTTTGTACATTGCGGAGCAGTTGTTCCTCATCTGCCGGGACCTGGCCATCTTCCAGGACCTTTTCAATTTCCACACCCCTGCTGTAAACTGAAAAAAGCTGCGAGCCTTCAGTAATATAATAGCAGCCAGTTCCGAGGATCAGGCAGAGCAAAACAACGAATGTCTCAGGGATTATGCTTGGTCTCATCCCTATACCTTTTTATGTTCAAAGACCCATTCTCCTGTTTCAGAATCATGTGTCATGTCCTGGAAAACCAACGGGTACTCCGCCTTAAGCTTTTCCGCTATCATCCCAACTACCAGCCGTATCTCTTCCTCGGCACCCGCACTCGTACGCATTGCAATGACATGGCGCCATGCCCGGAGGTTCCCTGTAACCATGATGGTGGTACCAAGCCCTATGGGCGCGAGCCGCCTGAACATGCTGGTGAGCTTTTTTTTCTTTGAAAAATCCTTTAGGTTTTTGATTTCAAAAAGCTCCGCGAACTCCTTCTGCACGCCTTCCAGGAAGCTGACCACCTCGGTAAACCGTTTAACAGCCGCCTGATTGCCCTTGAGAGCTTCCGGCAGCCATACACCCAGATTATCCAGCCTTACGTAGCGCAGACTTTCCTGGCTAAAGGCCATACCCGCCCGGTGGCGCACCAGTTCATGGGTCA
>RPPD01000322.1 GCA_003818675.1 Spirochaetaceae bacterium | reverse complement strand
GTAATTGACCCGCTACCTGAACCGTAAATACTTGTGAATTTGGCTTTAAGTGCTGCACTGACCTGAGATGATGAGTAGTTCGACTGAATTGCCAATACACCCATTCTGCCATATTTTATACTTGATACTATAACAGGTGAAACATCTCCACGCATGCTAGACTGAATATCCTGCCATGTCACACCGGATCCAAAAAAAGAGCCGATATCACCCTGGGAGACATCAGCGCTTAAAGTATAGGCAATCTGATAGAACTTTGCGACCATCTGTGTGCGTTTGCGCGTAGTTGAAAAGTCCAGGCTGCTTTTCACTGAAGCACCCCAGCCGGAATATTTCATTCCGAGTGAAAAATTAAACTGTGACTCCGAATTTACTTCATACTGATAGAATTCCGCATAATCTGATTTGCAGAGCAGGTTTGGAGTGCCCAGGATGTTTGAACGCGCCTGTTCTATATTGTTTTTCGTGGGATTTGATACCAGTTCTGTGACATTGGTTGGTGTTGTTCCGTCCCAGAGTTTTACGGCGTCTATACCAATCCGCAAAGGTGCCCGTGCTGCAGTGATTGGAACGTATTCTCCGTTGGGTATACCGTTTCCATCAAGGATCGCACCCAACCATATCTGGTCAGAACTTCCCATATAGAGCAATTCCTGAAAGCTCTGGGCATTCACAACATGATATACTTCGGTTTCCTTACCGGTGATATCATCGGGACGGTCCGGATGGTTGGGATCGCCTGCCTCAATGGGACCTGCGACTATTTCCTTTGCCAATTCCGTTGGTTGCTGGAAGTAACTCATACTGCGAATTGCTATGCCAATATCCGACACTTCTCCCGGCTGGATTACTCCTTCGCAGCCAGTAGTAAAAAACGCGCCTGCAAGCAGAAGCGTCACAATCGCCTTTAACATGTGCTTTTTCATTTTTTCTACCTCTTGATATAGGGTTTAAACTCTCCGGACCGCGCGCTGGTCCGGAGGCCTCTTCTGTCTACTTTTTATTATATCACGAAAAGAGAAATGTAACACACTCTCTTTTCACTTTATCCATCGCACAGGGGAGAGAAATCCCTCGCAGAAATTTGGGAAAATTAAGACAAGAGAATACAGACAGAATCAACAGGATTTATAGGATGGATGCAATGGATACGGAACCCCGTTCAAATCTTGTCTATCCTGTTAATCCTGTCTGATTTACTCCGGAAAAGAGAATTTTGACAGGATTTACGGGATGGATACATAAAATAAGAATCTCAGCCTCTATCTTGTATTTCTCAATCTTGTCGATCTCTTATCCTGTCGATCTTGTTAATCCTGTCTGATTTACTCCGGAAAAGAGACTTTTAACAGGATTTACTGGATGGATACATAAAATAAGAATCTCAGCCTCTATCTTGTATTTCTTAGCCTGTCGATCCTGTTAATCCTGTCTGATTTACTCCGGAAAAGAGAATTTTGACAGGATTTACGGGATGGATACATAAAATAAGAATCTCAGCCTCTATCTTGTATTTCTCAACCTGTCTATCCTGTTAATCCTGTCCAAATTTCTGGATTGTATTACATGATGTAATTGACTTACCTTACCTAAAAAGGTATACTTATTGAAATAGGTGGTATATTATGGTAACCGTTACCCTGACACAGAAAGGTCAGATTGTCATACCCGCCAAAGTCAGACAGAAACTCAACCTGAAAAAGGGTTCCCGGCTTTCCCTGGAAGAACAGGATGATAAAATCATTCTGAAGGCTGTAAACAAGGATTATTTCAGCAAAATGGCGGGAATCCTTGATACAGGCGGAAAACTTTCCGTGGCGCTTTTAAAAGAACGTGAACATGATAAAAAGCAGGGAGCCTGAATCATGGTCTATGTGCTTGATGCCCATGGTCTTCTGGTTTTTCTGGAGAATGAACCAGGCAGTAAAAAAGTTGAATCTCTTTTTGTTGATGCCTCATCCCGGGACTCACCTTTGTTATTGTCATCCGTAAATTTTGGTGAAATCTACTATATAATTCTGCGTGAATGCGGCAAAGAAAAAGCGGAAGCAGTTGAGAAGGTCATTCATTCACTTCCAATTGAGATTGTCACAACAGATATCAACCTGGCCAGGGAGGCCGCATTTCTCAAAGCACATTTTAAGATGTCATATGCGGACTGTTTTGCCGCAGCTCTTGCAAAGATGCATGGTGCACAGGTTATAACCGGAGATCCTGAGTTTAAGGCAGTGGAGAAAGAGATAAAGATCTTTTGGGTGTGAGCAGGATCATTCCCCTATAATACTGTAAATCCTGTTAATCCTGTCTAAAATTCTCCATAAAAAGTGCGTGATTTTTCCAGATATTCCGGTACATTGAGTGGAATACGAAATGTCTGGAAGGTTGACGGCTGTCCTTATGTGTATTATTATACACATAGGCAGGTGTATAATGAGGACCAATATCGTGCTGGATGACAATCTTGTAAAAGAAGCCTTCAGTTATGCCAAAAATATCCACACCAAGAGGGAGCTGATTGAGACCGCTTTGAAGGAATTCGTCAGGAACAGGAAAATCAGGAATATTGGGGATCTGAAGGGCATGATACTCTTTGCGGACGGTTACGATCATAAAAAAATGAGGTTGGGTGAATGATCCTGGTGGACACTTCGGTGCTCGTCGACTTTTTAAAGGGCAGGGAAAACGGGGCAGTGTCCGCATTGGCCCGGATAATAGAAAGAGGCATTCCCTTTGGTATTAATGATTATATATACCAGGAAATTCTGCAGGGCGCAAGGACAATAGAAGAATTTGACTTGTTAAAGGCATATTTTGAGACGATTCCATTTTATTCCCTGAAATATGACAGGGAATCCTTTGAAAAAGCTGCGCAGTTGAACATGATATGCAGGCAATCCGGTGTGACCGTGCGGAGCACAATTGACTTGTTGATTGCCCAGATCGCTCTGGAGAATGATCTTTTCCTGCTCCATAATGACAATGATTTCACCAATATTTCACAGGTAGTCAGGGAACTGAAAATCTACGAAATATCCTGATTGTCGGTTTCTTCTTTTGCTTGTCTCATCCCGCCACTCAAATTTCTCCATAAAAAAGTGCGTGATTTTCTTTGCTTTCCCGGTGTATTATGTGGGAGATGAAATATGAAAGCGGCTTCATCTCCAGGCTCCGTGAGCGGGAGGAAGAGGCATTCAGGGAGCTCTATGAAAAAACAGGGATCCCGCTTTACAACTACATTCTCTACCGCACTGGCAGGAACGCCCATGCCGCGGAGGACATCCTCGCGGAGGTGTTTGCGGACGCGGTGGATTATGCCTCATCGCTTACGCCGCTTCATAATGTGGAGGCCTGGCTTTGGAGAATAACCAAGTCCAAGATCGCGGACTTTTTCCGCAGACTCGTCCGGGACGGGAAATGGTATTCCGGGACGGACGTGGAGACGCTCGCCTGCGGCCGCGGACCCGGGAAAAACCCGGAGGAACAGACCCTGGAGACAGAGGAAAAGCAGGTTATCCGGGCCGCGTTTGCCGAGCTGCCGGAGGAGTACCGCGACGTGCTAAAGCGCATGTACATAGGAGATGAGAGCATGCGCCAGATCGCGTCAGCAAGCGGAAAAACAGAGAAAGCAGTGGAAT
>RPPD01000321.1 GCA_003818675.1 Spirochaetaceae bacterium | reverse complement strand
CACACCGGGGTAATCGGTTTCCAGCTGATTCATCAGCGAGAGATAATTGGCGATCTGGGCCTCGCTTGCGCCGCTGACCTGTCCGCACCATGACCAGATCACGACATTGACGTCAGCATTCGAATTCAGATAAGTGAGGGTGGCGGCTTCCCATGCGGTCAGGTTCGGGTTGCCGAGGTCCGAGGCGCCGGCAAATGGACTGTCTTCAAGACAGAGCGCGCCACCCGATCCGTCCGCGTTCCAGGCAAAGAGGTTCGCGTACGCCGAAAATTCTCCTTCCAGTCCAGAGCCATTTGCAAAAGCGACGAGCCCGTTCATCCCGGTAGTGATCTGACTGCCATGCGAGGTGTGGCCGTACGCGATGCGAAGCGTCGACTTGGCGTTCTGAATCGCCGATACCGGGACCATGGTCAGGTCGATGCAGCTGTGATCAATAATGGTGCCTGAGGGCACCCGCTGGATAAAAGGACAGCTCACCCAAAGCATTGCAATGCCTGCCACACAAATTATCAGTCTGAAAATGTGTCCTGGTCTCATCGTATACACCTCTTATGAAATTATAGACCCAATTCATTGTTTTGTCAGGGGTGCTTTTTGGCATGTTATAGGCAAAAAACCGGCGATACCGAGATTCCCTTTTTTGGCTGCATGCCACAAAGGCACAATTCCAGGAAAGAACTCGCCGGGTTCACGAATCAGGTCATGATGGGAAGCATTGCCGGAATCGGTTTCATCGGCAAAAACGGATTGCTTGTCAATGACCAGTTCGTATCACGGATAATGCTGGTGGCAGTTCCGACCAATGCAGATCTGCCGGTGTTTGCCAACTCACCATGTAAAATGAATTCCTGCCCTTCGGGATGCACTATCTGCGCTGATATTTGTCCGGTAAAAGCAATTGTTCCGGAAGACAAGAAAGTTAAAATAATGAAGTGTCTCTATTTTTTAAGTACAGTACCGAACAAATCTATTGGGCATATAAGCGCAATAACTTTATTCAATCTACAGTACACTGCCAGCAGGAACATAAATAGAAATAAAAGTCAATAAAAAATCTGGTCAACTTTCATATTGATGCTTTTTTTAGCTATTGGCGTTTTTGGAGTTTTGATTTCCGTCGTGAACAAGCAGCCGGGAAGAAGTTCTCTCACTCCCGCATCAAGCGTTCCCTGCGCATCATGATCAGCAGTTTCACATAATATAGCAATTCCTTATTTGTATTATTCCAGTTCATTTTTCCGCGCGCGGCCAGATCTGAAAACGGAATACCTGTTTTAACCGGCTGCTGTTGTGTCATACCCGACTCTGTCCCGTAGTACAGGATGACTGCCTGGTCAAGGCCCAGAAGAAGCGCCAGTGCGCGCTTGAGCCTGTCAATGTCATTACCGCATTCAAAGAGGAAACGGTTCGTGTCATGGTTGTCCAGAAAAACAGGCAGAAAAAAGTTATCAGGATATTTTCCATTGTGTTTCCGCAGTTTTTCCAGGAACGCGTGTGCATCTGATTCCCTTTCAGGCTTGTACGCAATATGTCTAATGAACAGGTCCCTGGCAGAAAAATCCAGTGCACCGTCCAGAAGCCCCGCATACTCAAGCTGTACAGCCTCCTGCGTGATGCGTGCAAAAAACCTGCGCAGGTACTTTTTCCGCAGGCGAAGCAGCGGCAGAAAGCGGAATGGCGGATTTGTAATCCAGGCTTCACCCATGAGCACTGCCTCAGGATTGACTGCCTTTACTTCCAAACACAGTTGTTTCAGGAAATCCTGTGACACGCCAACCACATGGTCAATCCTGAAACCGTCGATGCCCTGCTTCATCCAGTAAAGCGCGGAGTCAATCAGGTACCGGCGCGCTGGCGGATGGTCCAGGTTTATCTTGGGAAGATCCATAAAATCAAAAAAGGCCCTGTAGCGGTCAGGCCAGCGCGTGAAAAAAAACCAGTCGCGGTAATCGGCGCCGATGCCTGTGCCTTCTCCTGCTCCCTGCGCCGCCCTGAAAAACGGATGTTCTTTGCTGCAATGGTTTGGCACAAAATCCGCAATTACCCGCAGCCCCATCGCATGCGCATGGCTTGTCAATTCCCGCAGATCCTCAATTGTGCCGAATCCGGGCTCCACGGAAAAATAGTCCGTGATGTGATAGCCGTGGTATTCTGTTGTGGCATTAAAGGGCGAAAGCATTATCGCATCCGTGCCAAGGTCCTTGATATACTGAAGTTTTTCAATAATACCCCGGAGATTACCGCCGCAAAAAACGGGTTTGTCCGGGTCAGGCAGCTCGGCATTCCGGGCAGTGCCTGAATCCTGCAAAGTTGCAAATCCCGCAAATCGGTCTATGAGGATATGGTAGATGATTGCGTGCTCAAACCATTTATTGTCCATATCGGCACTCTATCATATTTCTCCGGATTTGCATTCGGTAAAACCTGATGATATAATCCAGCTCATGAAATCAAGGCGGATCGTACTGTACATCCCCGTTATCCTCGTTATTGTATTCCTGCCGTTGACTTTTATTTTACCCGCAATTCCATCGCTCTTCACTCAGCCCAACGCCCGGTCCCTGCAGATGCAAATCCCCATCAGTCCCGCTGTCATGGAACGTCAATCACTGAATGCATGCGGTCCATATGCGGTTCGAGCCGTCATCCATATGCTCACGGGGAGATTTTTTCCGGCCGAACAGCTCAACCATAAAATGCCCCTCCGCCTTGCTGACAAAACAACACTCCCGCCGGGACTTTCCATGATCCTAACTGATTACGGACTTTCCTCAGAGAGTCATTGGATGCATTTTTCCTCAGACCAGTCGCGTCTTGAGGTATTGGAATCTAGCATCGTGAAAGGCAGACCAGTAATCATTCTTGTCAAGGATTATCGCGTTCAGCATTATCTCACTATCACCGGGTTTCATGGCGAGTATTTCTCCGGATATGATTCAATGATGCCTTTGCTGAAACAGGGCTCTCGTCAGACCATTGATTCAAACGGTGGATTTTCCGGCAACCGTGATATTCACAAAAGCGAACTGTTGAAAATGTGGGGAGAAGGCGGACTCGGAATACTCTTTAATTACTGGTGTGTTGAAGTATATAAGCCATAAAAGAAACCTTCACATCGCCTGCGGCCGCACTTCACACGGAAGCCAGTTGACTGCCGGCACGGACTGGTATAACTGCGGCGCCACGCATTCAATGTCCCTAAACGCCAACATGAAGGCATACGCCGCCTGGTGGCTGTGGGCAAGGCTCGCGGGCTGGAATTGATTCTCCGGGGTTCTTTATTCAGAAACCTTGTCATGCGTTATATCGCGTAATTTGAGTTAAGTCATGCTGAATTCTTCGGTAGCCCCTGCCTGTTCCATCATCGATGATTTTATCTCCGATGTGATATTCACCAGTTCCTGCGTAGACTTGAGGATTTCAGCCGCGCCCTTCTCCTGTTCCTGCATGGCAAGATTCAACTGCTTTGCAAGATTCTCGTTCAGACGTGTCCGGTTGATGATTTTCTCCTGTCCGGTATATGCAGAGTAAGATGAGCGATGAAATCCAGTCCGTCAAAATACCGTTCCTTGCCCTTGTGCGGCCCCGTTCGCGGCGCTTTCCAGGTCACGGTGTCGATAAGGCTATCCCAGGTGATCT
>RPPD01000320.1 GCA_003818675.1 Spirochaetaceae bacterium | reverse complement strand
GGAACGGGAAGCGGATGCGGATCCAGTCTGGAATCCAGATAACCAAAGGATATTTTCCCAAGGTTTTCGGCAATGTCGCTGCACTCGGCGACAAGGACCTTTCGGAGCCTACGGATACGCAGGTTGACTGTTAAAAACAGGAAAATCGCAACCGCCAAAGCTGCGGAAAGAATAATGACAATAGTAATCAGTATTTCCATTGGCTCTTTCCTTCCCCATGCGAGACCAGAAAGCCTCAATATATTCTCGGAAACCAACTTGATTACATTCACTGTCCGTTATAAGAAATATAGTGGATTCCCTATAGAACTTCAACCTATAATAAAGTGCAAGAAAGCCTTGTATCCTGCCAAATCCTGCGGCAACCTGTTTAGCAGCTGGCTGCTTCATCCGATTGCAGCGGCCAGTTTTTCAACAGTAGTGGCCATGCGCTGCAGCCGGTCCTTGCGCATCCAGTTGACAATTCCAAAGCCCGTGACATGGGCGCCCTTTCCCAAACAGAGTTTTTTCATTTTTGCAATCGCCTGAGCGCCGCCCAACCATGAATAGGGGAAAGCCTCGGTCGTCAGGAGCGCGGTCGTTTTTCCCTTGAGTCCGGTTACACGAGACAGGTACGACGACATTACAGGGGAGAGAGAGAATGCCTGCACCGGACCGGCAAAAACAACCGCATCGAAACCTGAAAGATCAGGCGTGTTTTCAAAGCGGACAGGCCCGGACTGTGTGTTCGGATTATAACCGCCCGTGACAACAAGTCGTTCCAGGCTTGTTGCATTTCCCATGTTGTCAAGTTTTTCCTTGAGTTTTTCCGCGACCAGGTATGTGTTTCCCGTTCCGGAATATACTATGATTCCGATTTTACGAGATTTTGCCATGACAGCCTCCAAAAGTTGTATTTCGTTTTTATTATACCATCCGGGTCAGGCAGATACCATGACCCTGTGCGCATTTTTTGTGACAACAAGCGCATGGATTCTGGAATTTTAGGCGACTGCACAATTGCTTAAAAGCACCCCAGATGTTATTTTATTCTCATGAAATGGTCTGGAGTTGCAAAATGAGAAGCGCATCAGCCTGGGCGCCAGGCCACATCACGGGTTTCTTTGAGATCTGCGACAGCGAAGGCGACATTCTGCACTCGGGTTCGCGCGGTGCGGGGATATCGCTTGCCGCTGGCTGCACGACACGGGTCTTTACCAGGGAAAAAAACGCGCCCGATCGCCCGCATGCTGGAGTTTTTGGCATTCACGACATGCCTGTCTCCAAAAAAGTGATCGAACTCTTCTATAATAAAACCAGCATTCCAATTCCCGAGGGTCTTGAAGTCATCCATAAATCCTCTCTTCCTCCAGGCGCCGGCTTTGGGTCAAGCGGCGCAGGCGTGCTTTCCCTAAGCCTGGCAATAAATGCCTTATCAGATGCCCCGCTTTCTGTCACAGAAACGGCGCAGATTGCGCATGAAGCCGAGGTGCTCTGCGGTACAGGCCTGGGGACAGTGCTTGGGGACACGGTGCCAGGTCTTGAGGCGCGTACTGCAGCGGGTGCGCCAGGTACCGGAGCAGTGCGCTCGTTTCCACTGGTAAACGGACTTCTTGTAATGGCATGCGTCTTTGGTCCGCTCTTCACAAAGAAAGCACTCGCAGACAACAAAACACGCGACCGTATAAATGAATCAGGAGGAAAATGCCTTGATGCATTCCTGAAAAATCCTGTGCTTAAAAATCTGATGTCCCTGGCCCGTGACTTCGCAGAGAACACCGGATTGATTTCACATCACGTGCGTAAAGTGCTTGACTTGCTTGACAAAGAAAAAATTATGGCAAGCATGACCATGTTCGGCGACGCGGTTTATACCATTGTTGATGAAAACCTGCATAGCCGCGTTTTGGAATTGTTTTCAAAGGCGGATGCCGGGCATACAGTATTTGAAAGTGCAATAGCGGAAAAAGGAGCGTATGTAATAGATGAAACATGACATACCGGACAGCCATCCCAGAAAGCAGTCGCTCTTGATGCGCGAACGCCTGATCGCCGGCTGGGAGAACAAGGTCACGGCTACTGCCGGCCTCTTTGCGCACGGCCGCGGCGAGGCATTTGACTATATCCTGGGAGAACAGACCATTCCTCCAGCCATTGAAGCAATACGAGCCGCCGCGGCCACCCTGCTCCTCGCGCAGAAGCCTGTAATTTCCGTAAACGGGAATGTGGCGGCCCTTGATCCCGGGGGTTGCGTCGCGCTCTCAAAATCAAGCCGCGCAGCGCTTGAAGTGAATCTCTTTTACAGAAGCCATGATCGCGAAAAGGCAATCGCGGCGGCATTGAAAAAGGCGGGCGCAACAGAGGTTCTGGGCTTAGGCAAAGACGCTGACAGCATTGTCCCGGGACTGGACAGCGAACGCGCAAAGGTTGATTCACGCGGAATCTTTGCCGCGGACGTGGTCTTTCTGGCGCTTGAGGATGGCGACCGGACTGAGCAGCTTGCCAAAATGGGCAAGAAAATAATCGCCGTGGATTTGAATCCATTCTCGCGCACAGCGCAGTTTGCGCAGATAACAATCGTGGATAACATAGTCCGCGTACTCGGTCTTCTGGACAAGACAGTGCAGGAGTTCGCCTCATTTTCCAAAACAGACTTGCACAAGATCGTCAAAAAATACGATAATTCTAGGGTGCTTGGGAGTGCAATCAAAACCATCCGCAAGCGTCTGGAATCCCTGGAGAAAAAGGGCTTGTTCATGGAGGTGCCCGGATTGTGAGCCTGGAACAGGTAAAGGCCTTAAAAGGCGGGAAAAAAATAATCATGCTCACTGCATACGATTACCAGATGGCCCGTATTCTGGGGAGTTTGCATGTGGACATGCTCCTTGTTGGAGACTCGCTCGGCGTCGTTGTCCAGGGCAATGCTTCCACAAAGAAAGTGAGCATGGACGCGATGCTTTACCACACAGAGATAGTCATTCGTGGCTCCCGCGGAGTTCCTGTCATCGCTGACATGCCCATCCATTCATATGAAACGCCAAGGGCCGCGCTTTCCAATGCGCTCAGGTTCATGGAGATTGGATCCTCAGGCGTAAAATTCGAGGGTGCCTTCCCGGATACGGCAAAAGAGCTTGTGTCAGCCGGCGTTCCAGTGATGGCCCACCTCGGTCTCCTGCCCCAGACTGCTGCACAGTACCATGTTGTTGGCAAGGACCAGGCTGATGCTGCGGCCATGATCGCACAGGCGCAGGAACTTGAAAAAGCAGGTGCATTTTCCATCGTGCTTGAATGCGTGCCTGAAAGCCTGGCGAAAGCCATAACGGAAACAATAGGCATTCCCACAATAGGCATAGGGGCAGGGAAATATTGTGACGGCCAGGTGCTCGTCATCAACGACCTCCTTGGACTGGATAGGGGTGAAACGCATCCACCCAAGTTTCGCAAGCAATACGCGGAAATCGGCAACACAATAGCAACCGCTGTTGCCTCATTTATTGAAGAAGTGCAGGATGGGAAATACCCTGATGCAGCACACACTTACCATTGACGGACAAAGGACAATTCGGCTATTGTACGGTCGGAAAATAATATGGAAGAAAAGGGTTTGTCCCGATTTGAAGTAACACACCTCCTTAATAAAAAGCTGAAAAAAGATCTCTCGTTTTCAGGTGAGAAAATTGTCGG
>RPPD01000319.1 GCA_003818675.1 Spirochaetaceae bacterium | reverse complement strand
TTCTTCTCTTTTCTGAAACCATATCTGTCCGGCATTGCCTCCGGCATACGCAGGGATTCCTATCTGCGACAGGCCAGCGAGGCGCTTGGAGTTTCAGATGATGTTCTGCGCCGCGATCTTGAGAGTGGTCAACCAAGCAGAGTTTTTCACAAACCTGCCTGGCAGGAAACTCCAAGGACCGCAGCAATCGGAAATGAACTCTTTATTATGGTGACAGTCGCACTGAATATGGAATTGTTCGCGGAATTACGCAAACATGTCTCGCTTGATGATTGCGAGGATCCTGATGCCAGGGAGCTGTACATAGCGCTTGAGGAGTGTTTCAGGAATGACGAGAAGAAACTTGAGTCGCTCCTCGGGCGGCTCGATAATAGTGATATAAAAGGGCTTCTTCTCAAAAAAGCCGCCTCGGAAGAGATGATGACCAACCAGGCGCAGATGGTGGATGACGGAATCAAGACCATAAGACAAAAGAGCCTTAAACGGAGACGGGCAATGATTTTCCAGAAAATGAGTCATGCAGAACAGACACAAGATGATTCCATGATGATCCGTGACCTGCAATTAGAGATAATGAATATTGACGAAGAATTGAAAAAGCTCAAAGGGAAGGGTGTATGGCAGAAATAACTGACCTGATCAACGAACCCTCAGTACAGAAACTCCTCAAATATGCAAAAGAAAAGAAAAGCATAAACTATGATGAGGTTACAGATTTCCTTCCCGAGCATATTGTCAACACAGACAAGATAGAAGAGGTTATGACAATTCTAGAACAGAACAAGATCAAGCTTGAAGATGAAAATATAGAACTCATCTCTGATGACGAGCCAGATGAAAAATCTGATAAAAACGAAAAGAAAAAAAACAAGAAGCTTCTTTACACTGAGGGGCGTGAATCTTCCAACGATGATCCCATACGTCTCTACCTCAGGGAGATAGGCAAGGAAAATCTGCTCACCGCGGAACAGGAAGTCATTCTTTCCAAAAAAATGGAAGAGGGCGGGGCGATTATTAAAAAAATCATCCTGGAATCCAATATCCTGATAAATGAGTTTTACCGTATCTGCAAGAAGGCCATCTCCAAGAAGGATCCCAGGGAGATGAACATCACCAAAAAAGAGGCATCCGAGATACTTGCGGAGAGAAAGCGGCTGAACCTGTTTTACAAGGATTCAATACGTGATGTTTTCGTTCCTTTGAAAGATTACCAGGAACTTAAAAAAGGGTTCGGCGACATGAGTGAACAGATTCTTTCTGATACGGATCTTCAGAAGAAAAGAAAAAAGACGCTTGACCTTCTCAAGAAAGTAGATTACCAGCCAGAGGAAATCGTGATCATCTCGGATAAATTCCTTTATGCAGTCCGCAAGGTAAAATCCATCCAAAAGGAAAACAAGAAAATAGAGAAGCGGCTTGCCATAAAGGACATTAAGGATCTGCGCCACCTGGCCCGCAGTCTTGCCAAAAAAGGTGACTGTGAGAAAATAGAAAAACAGCTTGCCTTAAGTTCCGACAAGATCAAGGACTTGATCCGGACAATACACTTGAATGACAGCAAGATAGACAAAATAGAAATTGAGTTTGAGGACAAACTGGACAATGTTCTTGAACAGGCAAAAAAAATAGAACGTGGCAAGATAATGATGAAAAACGCCAAGGACAAACTGATCAAGGCAAACCTGCGTCTTGTCGTTTCCATCGCGAAGAAATACACAAACCGGGGACTCCATTTTTTTGACCTTGTACAGGAGGGGAATATCGGGCTCATCAAGGCGGTAGAGAAGTTTGAATACCGCAAGGGCTACAAGTTTTCCACTTATGCTACGTGGTGGATCCGCCAGGCCATTACCAGGTCCATTTCTGACCAGGCAAGAACTATCCGCGTCCCTGTTCACATGATAGAGCAGATCAACAAGGTGATGCGTGAATCGCGCCAGCTTATGCAGGTGCTGGGACGCGAACCATCTGATGAGGAAATTGCGGAGCATCTTGGCTGGTCCATAGGCCGCGTCAAATCGGTTAAAAATGTTGCGCGTGAACCCATTTCGCTTGAAACTCCCATTGGCGAGGAAGAAGATTCACTCCTGGGTGATTTTATCGAGGACAAGGATGTTGAGAATCCCGCCCACCAGACAGCGTTCCGGATACTGCAGCAGCAGTTAAACGGTGTTCTTCAGTCACTTCCCCCCCGCGAACAGGAAGTCTTGAAGATGAGATTCGGGCTAGTTGATGGTTATTCCCTCACGCTTGAGGAGGTTGGACTCCATTTTAATGTCACACGTGAACGTATCAGACAAATTGAAGCAAAGGCACTACGGCGTCTACGACATCCAAAGAAGAGCCGCCGCTTGAAAGATTATCTTGATTATTGAGGAGAAAAGGCATGTTGACCGCAACCTATGATAAATTGAAGGCGCTCCAGGTGGTGCTTTCAAAGAAATGCGCCATCGAGGCGGAGATGGAGGAGATCCCCAGGGTTCTCACCACCAAAATAGAACTCTTGAACCGTCTCAACAAGACCATGGTGGACAAGGAAAAGCACCTTGAGGAGACGAAAACCCGCATCACGGAAATCAAGACCGGGATGACCGACGCGGAGAAGGAACGGGAAAAGAGCGAACAGCTCATGGACCAGATCAAGACACAGCGCGAATACGAGGCGCTGGACAAGCAGATCAAGGACATTTCGGCCAAGGAACTCGATTTCCGCAAGGAACTACAGCGGCTCGAGTCCGCGATCGAGGAGACCAAGGCCCAGATCGACAAGGAAAAGACCCTCATCGCCAAGCAGGAAGAAGAGGTCAAGGAAGAGCAGGCCAAGATCAAGCACGAGATGAAGGAAAAACAGAAGGTGCTCAAGACCCTCGAAAAAGAGGAGACCAAGATCACTCCCGGCCTGGACGAGGACATCCTTTTCAAGTTCGAACGCATCATCAAGAGCAAGTCGGGCCTTGGAATTGTTCCAATCAAGAATGGCATCTGCACGGGATGCTACATGATACTGCCTGCGCAGTTCGTCAACGACGTCCGGTTCGGCCAGGGCATCAGGTTCTGCCCGGAGTGTTCCAGAATTCTTTTCGTCTCCGCGGAGTCCACGGACGAAAGTGACTACATGTTCTCGGACGAAACCGTCACCGTTTACTCGGAAGAAGAGGACGAGGAGGATGACGACGACGAGGACGACGACGAGGAGGAGACTTCAGGAGGCAGCGGCGGCGGTGGTGAAACACTGGAGGATTAACCGGCGCATTAATGCATTCGATTATTGATTGAACCGCAGGCTGAAAATTTTTCAGCCTGCTTCATTTTTGCAAATCGTGCAGGTGTATTCACCGGGCAAACAATCTGAAAAACCATGGGGTTTTTCAGATTGCCCCAAAACATTGAAATTCCGCAGATGGTAAATCGAGGAATTTCAGTCATCACGGTAAAATAAGTCTCAAACTTATTTTACCGTGATGACAGGTCAAAAGTCACCGCTCCCGGACCACAAGTCCGGGGGAGGAAAGTCCGGGCTCCGCAGAGCATGGCACCGGGTAACAACCGGGTCCCGCACTCCAGGCTTGGAGCGCGGGAACAGAGAGTGTCGCAGAAAAAATACCGCCCTGCGTTTTCCTTGGAAAATTCAGGGCAAGGGTGAAAAGGCGGGGTAAGAGCCCACCGCGC
>RPPD01000318.1 GCA_003818675.1 Spirochaetaceae bacterium | reverse complement strand
TGCTTTTGGACGCGGTTGTGGAATATCTCCCGGCCCCTGACGAACTTCAAGAAATAACGGGAATACATGTCAAAACAGAAAAACCCAATGAGGTAACCTGCCGCAAGGAAGCAGCTTACCGGGGCATTGTCTTCAAAATTCAGAACGACAAGGAAGCTGGCAGCCTGTGTTTTATCCGCATGTACTCGGGCACCATAGAAAAGGGCGAGGCGCTCTTTAATATCAACAAGCGCAAGCGTGAGCGTGTACACCGGCTCATGCGCATGCACGCAAACAAGTCAACACACATTGAAACACTTTCTGCTGGAGATATCGCGGTTGTGGTCGGATTCAAGCTCGCGCAGACTGGTGACACAATCGGAAGCGAGGGTTTCCAGGTTGCACTCGAGGCAATAACATTCCCCGAACCGGTAATTTCAGTCGCCATTGAACCCAAGACATACTCGGAGGGCAACAAGCTCAAAGAAGTGCTTGATATCCTCGCCAAGGAGGATCCCACTTTCACTGTCAAGGAAAACACGGACACCGGACAGCTCATCATTTCGGGTATGGGAGAACTCCACCTGGACGTGCTTGTCACGCGCATGACAAAGGAATTTGGAGTTGAGGCCAAGGTGGGAAAACCCCAGGTCTCCTATCACGAGTCAATCTGCCGCGAATATACCCACACTGAAACCTACCACAAGGTTCTGGGAGGCAAAGAGCACCAGGCAGGTCTTACAATAAAAGTCATGCCCATGCCGCGCGGCAAGGGCAACACTGTCACAGGCAAGATATCCAAGGCAAAACTCCCTGAGGAAATGTTCGAGGCGGCTGTCCGCGGCATAAAAAATGCCATGGGTTCAGGTCCGGGCTTTGGCTATCCCACAATTGACATCAGTGTTGAAATTCTTGCCGCTGACTATGATCAACAGTCAGGTTCCGAACTCGCTTTTGAGGCTGCGGGCGCCATGGGTTTTGATGCGGCCTGCAGGGCTGCCGAGCCTGCGATACTCGAGCCGGTTATGATAGTTGACGTCTTTTCTCCCGCTGACTTTGTAGGGGACGTGATAGGAAACATTACATCAAGAGGCGGCATAATCCAGAGCCTTACATCCAAGACCGCAATTGAACACGTGCGTGCCGAGGTACCGCTCTCGCAGATGTTCGGCTATTCCACGACACTCCGCTCGATCACCCAGGGCAGAGGCACATTCGCCATGGAATTTTCCCATTTTGCCAAAAAGCAGAGTTGACGCGGAAAAGCCTTTTTATTAGAGTATAGTGTGAATACCAGAGTATGCAATTCATCCTGTTTGAGCCTCAGGCACCACTGCGGTGTCGTGGGAATTTCCGCCAATAAAGACCTTAACATGCCCGAACGGCTCTTCTATCCGCTTTTTGCATTGCAGCACCGCGGCCAGGAATCCGCAGGCATTGCCTACCAGCGCAATGGCAAACTCGTTTTTTACAAAAATCTCGGCATGGTGAGCCAGGTGCTCTCCCATTACCTTCAGGAAGACCATGTGTCCCGCGTGGGAATAGGCCATGTCAGGTATTCCACCCAGGGCGGGAACAAGATAGAAAACGCGCAGCCCTTCTGCATCACCTGTAACAAGGGCCAGATCGCATTCGGCCACAATGGCAACATCTCCAATTCAGACGACCTGCGGGCCACTCTTTTCGACGCGGGTTCAATCTTCCAGAGCACATCAGACACGGAGCTCATCCTGCATTTGCTCTCCAGGTCCCGGAAAAAAAACTTCAGGGAGGCGCTTCTTGAAGTGCTGCCGCTCCTTCAGGGCGCATATTCCGGTGTCTTTATACATGAAGACACCCTTGTCGCTGTGCGGGATCCCATGGGATTCAGGCCCCTGGTCATGGGAAAATCCCTTGATATGACGGTCTTCGCCTCCGAGACATGCGCACTGGACACTCTGGGCATTTCAACCCATGAGGAAGTAGCACCCGGAGAGATCATCATGGTCAAGGATGGTCACATCACGGAACGCTTCACATGGCCTTCGGAAATAAAAAAGGGGCACTGCATATTCGAGCTCATCTATTTTGCAAGGCCTGATTCAACTGTCTTTGGCTACTCGGTTCACATGCTGCGGAAAAAAATGGGTGCGGCGCTCGCAGCAATTGACAATTGCCGCACAGACATCGTAATTCCCGTGCCTGACTCCGGAAACAGCGCAGCGCTTGGTTTTTCCGTTGCATCCGGGACCCAGCTTGAGTACGGACTCACCCGCAATCACTATTCCGGACGCACATTCATCCAGCCCACACCCCAGATGCGGGAGTTTGCAGTCAGGCTGAAACTCCACCCCATCAAAAGGGCTGTCACTGGCAAAAAGATGACTGTCATAGATGATTCCCTGGTAAGGGGCACAACAAGCAAGATCCTCATCACTCTTTTGCGTGAGGCCGGTGCAAAGGAAATACACTTGCGGCTCTGCTCGCCAGAGATAAAGCATCCATGCTTTTTCGGGATAGACATCCCGACGCCCACTGAGCTTATATCAAACCGGATGACGCCACAGCAGATAGCCGAGTCTATCGGCGCTGATTCAGTGCAGTTTTTATCAGTGGAGAGCCTGCGCGCGTGCGTGGATAATCCAAATGACTTCTGCTACGGATGTTTTTCAGGAGATTACCCCTGTCCTGTCAAAGACTCACCCATGAGGAGGAAAAATTAGATGTCAAACGAATCCGGCGACCGGATGACCTATGCAAAGGCCGGTGTGGACATGGACGCGGGAGACCGCTTCGTTGATTTTATCAAATCCATCAAGTCAAAATCCATTCTTCCCAGCCTGGGCGGATTTTCCGGCGGCATTGAGCTTGATGTCTCAAAGTACAGGAAACCTGTGCTCCTCTCCTGCACGGACGGCGTAGGTACAAAGCTGCTTGTCGCGCAGAAACTGAAAAAATACGATACAGTCGGGATAGACCTCGTAGCCATGAGCGTGAATGACCTTGTCGTGGCAGGCGCAAAACCGCTCGTCTTTCTTGACTACATAGCCTGCGGCAAAATCAAGCCAGAGATTCTTGAACAACTCATGAAGGGAATTGTCGACGGATGCGAGCAATCAGACTGCGTGCTTGCAGGCGGTGAGACCGCCGAGATGCCGGACCTCTACAAGGAGGATGACTTTGATCTTGCGGGTTTTGCCGTTGGCATGGTTGAAAGAGACGAAATGCTCCCCAAAAAGGACAGGATAAAGGAAGGTGATCTCATCCTCGGCATCCCTTCCACCGGAGTGCACTCAAACGGGTTTTCATTGGCCCGTAAGGCCGTTCCACAGGATTCCAAACCCGCATGGGAACAGCTTCTCGTGCCCACAAAGATCTATGTCCGTGAAATGCTCAAGCTTATTGAGACAGGCTGTATTCTTGGAGCCGCGCACATAACAGGCGGCGGGCTTGAAGGCAACATCGTGCGCGCCATGCCGGACAATCTTGTACCGAAACTCACATACGACTGGCCGGTACCGGATATTTTTGACCTGATACAAAAAAACGGAAATGTGGAAACAGACGAGATGCGCAGGGTATTCAATCTCGGCATCGGTATGGCTGTTATTGTGTCAAAGGAGAACGGCAAAACGGCGGAGGATGCGGCAAAAAAGGCAGGTATTACACTCCGCCAGATTGGAACGTGCGTACATGCCTAATCTCGCGGTCTTTGCGTCAGGCAACGGATCCAATTTCCAGGCGATCGCAGAGCGGA
>RPPD01000317.1 GCA_003818675.1 Spirochaetaceae bacterium | reverse complement strand
GGTCTTTGAAAAATATGTTATGGCCATGTTCTGTTTGCCCTGGACTATCTGTTCAAGCGCGATATAGCAGTAAATTCTTGCCTTGGTCATGACATTCTTTTCCTGGCTTGCCGCGTTTAAAACAGTAAAGTCCTTGCTGGGATTAATATAATATTCGAACATCAACCGGTACCATGTTCCGGAGGGAATGTCCTTAAGCCGTTCAGCAAGCAAAGCAGTTGCATCCTTCGTTGCCCCTGCCTGCTTTAAAGCATTTGACGCAAGAAGTATGTACTCAAACTTCATTTTTTCACTTTCCCAGGCCTTTTTGTACATCACTGCGGAATCCGGGAAGCGTTTTGTGATGAGGTACAGAGTTCCAAGTGATGAATAAGCAAAATAATACTCTGGCTTTAGCTGGAGAACCTTCTGGTAATCTGCTATTGCCTGTTCATTCTGGTTTTTTTCCTCATAGAGTCCGGCTCTCATGACATAGAGAATAAAAATATCAGGATCCTTCTTTATTCCAGTGGTAAACTCGGCCAAGGCCTTGTCCTTTTCTCCAAGGTCCATGTACACGCGTCCACGGTCGTAATAGCTGTATGCGTATTCCGGATCAAGCTCTATGGCCTTGTTCAGGTCATCCAAAGCACCCTTGTCATCATCAAGCTGGCGCCTCGCTTTGGCGCGGTCAAGGTATGCCTTTGACTCCTGGAATCTTTTTTCCTTGTAGGCGATATTTCCAAGACCCAAAAGCACAACAATGTTTTCCTTGTCCGCAGTTTCCGCGCGCAGGAACAATTCCTTTGCCTTGGCGTCCTGCCGCAGGTCAAGATACAGCGCCGCGAGTGTTGTCACGCTTTCCTCATGTTCTGGATATTTTGCCAGAATGGCAATCAATATTTCCTTCTGCTTTTCAGTGTTTCCCTGGAGTCTTTCCAGGAGAGCCAGGGCGAACATGGCATCCGGATTATCAGGCGATTCCTTCAGGATGTCAGCGAGGACATTTCTGGCCTCATCATATCGGGCAGCCAGAATGAGAAGTCTTGCGTGAAGGATCCTTGTTCCTGTATCCCTGGGATTATTCTTGAAAGCATCCTCATACGCTTTTATTGCCTGGCCAGGATCTCCCATTAAAAGAGAGGCCGAAATGCTCTCAAAAGGAGACTCTGGAATATTCTTTCCTTCAGTCCCTGTTGTGGTACAGCCTGCAATAAAAACAAATACACAGAGTATAAGGCAATAACGGTACATAAAAGCCTCTCAAAGCAAGAGTACTGGACTATGCGGGTCCGTACTGAATATACTATTTTGCGAGCACTTACTTTATCCTGAAACCCGGCTTTATACAAGGGGAGAAAAACTGCAGACCAAGGAGCATTCATGGACGAGGA
Source organism: Spirochaetaceae bacterium (assembly GCA_003818675.1). The sequence goes on along the minus strand of RPPD01000317.1, from coordinate 2,362 downwards.
AAAAAAGAAAGAGGCGGCTTCCCGGGCATTTCAAAAGCTGTATTCCATAATCAAACACCTTCGCAGCCCCCAGGGCTGTCCATGGGACCGTGAACAGACGCCCATGACCCTGCGTGAAAACCTTATAGAAGAAGCCTATGAATGCATTGAGGCAATTGACAACACGGACAATCCGAATACCTGTGAGGAACTGGGAGACCTGTATCTCCTTGTCACCATGCTATCATATATGCACGAGGAAGCAGGTATTTTTACTGTTGCAGATGCGCTTACAGAAATATCGGAGAAACTGGTCCGTCGTCACCCCCATGTGTTCGGAGACACAAAGGTGGATTCTGTTCAACATGTGCTTAAAAACTGGGATTACATCAAGGAACATGTCGAGGGAAAAAAGAGCCCCGATTCCATCTTCCAGAAAATCCCCAAATCACTCCCACCCCTGGAGCGCGCTGAAAAGATACAGAAGAAAGCGGCCAAGACAGGCTTTGACTGGCCTGAAGCACAACCCGTATTCCAGAAACTTGACGAGGAAATTAGAGAGCTGAAAGAAGCCTGGAAAAAAGACGATGGGAAGGCCATGGAGGATGAGCTGGGCGACCTGTTGTTCACTGTTGTAAATCTGGCCAGACACCTGAAAGTGCCTGCATCAATTGCGCTTGATCACGCCAATAGAAAATTCATCTCGCGCTTCCACAGCATGGAAATATTACTTGCACAACAGGGCATTTCAACTGCTGATGCTTCTTTAGAGCAAATGGATAAAGCCTGGGATGAAATTAAAAAACTCGAACCTGAAAAGAATTGATTCTATGCCGCACCTAACGGTAATTCCGTACCTAACGGTAATCCCGCTCGCGGTAACGGATGCGAATCTGCTTGTAAAGACCGTCACCTTCGCTTACTGTCTCAATGTCGGTAAAACGGGTGAGGGCTGTATGAATCAGCCTGCGCTCATATGGATTCATTGGCTCGAGAAGCCTTGAACCATGTGTACGGCGGACATGGTCTGCGACCTGCTCCGCGAAATCCAGGATTTTCTCCTGGCGGCGCATTCTGTAATTCTCGCAGTCAATTATCGTCCTGACCCCGTCCTGGGAAAGATTCTGCGCGATGGAGTTTGCGAGCACCTGAAGGGCATCCAGGGTCTTGCCCTTTTTTCCAATGAGAATGCGGGAATCCTCACTCTCGATAGAAAGGCAAATTTTATTATTGGCGCTTGAAGTGAGTTTGACCTGGCCGGCGAGTTCCATCTTGTCTATCATACCAGAGACAAAGTCAATCACTTTTGCGACGATCTCCTCTGATACAGGCAGTCCCTCTTCTTCCTGTTCATCGTCATAAACAGGTTCTGAATTTTCCCCGCCCATTTCTATGCCTATGCGGACCTCGCCCTTTGAAAAAAGACCCTTTTTTTTGGTTCCAATCACTTCATATTTGAGATTTCCCCTGGAAATCCCGAGTTCCTGCGCGGCGGCCTCAACCGCCTCCGCTTCTGTTTTTCCTTGAAATATCTTTAAAGCCATAATGTCCTCCTTAAAAATCCGTACCCTTAAAGCCCCTACATTCTAAGGCTGAATTTCCGGTAACGGATAAGGTTAACCACAATATTCTGAAGCACAGTCAGAATGTTTTGCACGGTCCAGTAAAGCACAAGTCCGGAGGGCAAATTGTACAGGATGAAAAAGAACACCGCCATAAGAATATAGGGAAGCCATTTCATCTTATTATCGGCGCCCGCCGGCTGCGCTGACTGGGTGGCCAGGGTGGAAAAGAACTGCGTCGCCAACATGATGATCGGGAGAAGCCTGACTGCATTGCCCAGGAATGGTATTTCGAAAGGCAGGGTAAAAATGCTTTCCGGCGAGGAGAGATCGTTGATCCAGCCTGGAATAAACATGGCGTTTTTCAGCGCAAAGTACTCACCAAAGAGATTGTATAGTCCAAGCAGGATGGGCAACTGCAAGAGTTGCGGCAGACAACCGCCAAGCGGGCTAACTCCCTCGCGCTTGTACATTTCCGCGATTTCCATATTCATCCGCTTGGGATCATCCTTATAGCGCTCCCTGATCTCGTTCATCTTGGGACCGAGTGCCTGCATTTTCTTCATTGAGTCGAAGCTCTTGCGGGTAAGAGGGTAGGTGAGAATCTTGATTAACAGTGTCAGGAGGATGATGGCGATACCGTAATTGCCTGTAAGCTTCCCGAAGAAATCCAGAGGATATTTTAAAATCACGGCAATCCAGCCAATCGGAAAATCGATTGGTGCAATCTCACCAAATTTCTGCTCGCCATATTTTGCGAGGATATCGCCTCTCTTTGGTACTATGTAAAAGGAATATTCATTGGTGCGCATATTGCTCTT
>RPPD01000316.1 GCA_003818675.1 Spirochaetaceae bacterium | reverse complement strand
GTTATAAGTGTCGCAAGCCTGTTTGATGCTTTCCAGTTTATGTCCCGCAAGCGGTCTCCCGGAATGTATTCTCTCATGAAATAGCGTTCCAGATCCTGCGAGCGTTTCTTCACAGAATCTTCAAATCCCATGGATGAGACCATATCTTTCAGCTTTTGATCACCTGATCCTGGAGGAAGAACAGGCAATTCTCTTTTTTCCTCCATGCCAAAAGCCGCTCTTGATATTCCAAGAAAATCTCTTACAAAAAATGTGTTACGCGCCTCAAGCATGCCGGAAAGCGGAAATGAAAAACTTATGACAGCCCGTCCTTGTTTGTCAAAGACCAGAACCTGCTCCCTGTTAAGATAAAAAACAGCCGTTTTTCCCGTGCGCAACCTGCCCCTGAGCATAAAATATGTCCTGAAAAAAGGCGGCGTTCCATGCCTGTCAGCAAAGACAAATTGTGGCAGGTTCACAATTCCTGCGATCATGGGTACGCGTGAATCCCATTCAAAAACCGATCCTGCGAGCCTGCGCGCAGTTATCTGTCCGGTAATCACGCATCCTGTCACGACGAATAGAAATAAAATTGAAAAAACAAGACTCGATGGATTCCTTGTTGTAAAGAATGCAATCAAAAGCCCTGTCCCCGCAATAAAAAGTACTGTTCCCAAAAAAGTTAGGGGATACCATCTGAAGGCAAAGGACCAGGCCCTTTGAATGTTGCTAAGAATTACAGGTTTTGACGATTCTTTAGTTTTCACGACTTGCGTTTTTCAACTGGCGTGCGCCTGAGGATATCCTCTAGGATTTTTTCCTTGGACTGTACGGGATCATTTGGAACAAGTCTGTGCGCGCATGCTGTTATGAAAATTTCCTTTACCGTATCCGCGGATACAAAGTTCCTCCCGCGTATGAGCTCCAAAGCGCGCGCAAAGCGCGATATTTTGACCCCTGTACGGGGGCTTGCACCAGACTGTACTTCAGGATTTATACGTGTCTCACGTACAAGCCTTGCAATATAATCCACTATCTCAGGATGTATTTCAACATGATCCACAAGGGTCTGCCATCCCAAAATGGTTTTTTCACTGATTACGGGTTTGAAATTTTTCCACCCGTCAGTCCGTCCGTGTTGTGTGATGATTTTTACCTCATCTTCCAGAGATGGAAATCCAAGTGACAGTTCCACCATAAAACGGTCAAGCTGAGGGGCGGGAAGCGGAAAAAGATGGGCGCCCTTCAGGTTCATGGTTGCGATTATAAAGAAAGGATTTGGGAGACAGAAGGTTGTTCCCTCAACCGTCACGTTCTGCTCCTCCATTGCCTGGAAAAAGCTCCCTTGCGTCTTTGGCGTCAGAAGATTTATTTCATCACAAAGCACAAAATGTGCAAAAATGGGGCCTGCCTTGAAGCTCACCTTATTGGATCCTGGTTCTATCTTGTTGTACCCGAGTATGTCTTGTGGAAGGAGATCCACGGTACATTGTATGCGGCTGAATGATTCAAAATCCTTGCTGCCCTTCTCCCATTGTATTGAGCCAGCCAAAGCCCTGGCAAGGGAGGTTTTTCCCACACCATGCGAATCCGCCAGGATAACATGTCCTCCAGCTATGTAGGAAGCTATGCAGTATTCAAGTTTGCCGGGGTTCATGTAGATTACGGAACGTATATTGTCCATAAGAACCCTCACATCCCTTGAAACTTGTGCAAGAGCTCTTGCATTCCCCGTCTGTTCTATCTTCATTTTAAGTCCTTTTCCTCTTCCGCCAAATCATAATCACAAGACCCGGAAGCGTCAAGCTTTACTGAAAGTATTGTAATTTCTCCTGTTTTTTCTGTATTTCATCATAGCATTAAATTTATCGAATATAGTATACTAATAGACAAGGAGCAGATAGATGGATGAACATATGGTTACAGAAAAGCAGGCCAGATTTGCCCGCGAACAGATAAGAAAAATCCACGATAATATCTCAACTGTTTTTGTGGGCAAAAGCAAAAAGGTAGACCTGCTTCTTGCCGGTTTTGTCTCTGGTCTTCATGTACTTGTGGAGGATGTCCCCGGTGTTGGGAAAACCACGCTCGCGAGAAGTCTATCGAAAAGCATTGCTCTTGATTTTTCCCGAATTCAGTTCACCCCTGATCTTCTGCCTGGAGATATAGTCGGCATGAATGTCTGGGACCAGGAAAAGCGCTGTATGACCATCAAACAGGGCAGCATAATGCACCAGTTCATCCTCGCAGATGAGATTAACCGCGCCACTCCACGCACACAATCTGCCCTGCTTGAGGCAATGCAGGAGGAATCCGTGAGCGTGGATGGCACAACCTATCCCCTGCCAAAGCCCTTCTTTGTCGTTGCCACGCAAAATCCTTCCCATTTTTTGGGCGCCTATATGCTTCCGGAAGCTGAACTTGACCGTTTCGGTATTTCATTTTCACTCGGTTATCCTGATATAGCTGAAGGTATCAACATACTTGACCGCTTTAAATCAGAAGATCCCCTTGCGGCAATGCAATCAGTGTCCTCTCCTGAAGACATAATCCACCTACGCAAGATAGTCCGCATGATATCCATTAAAGATGAGCTTAAGGCCTTTATACTTGAAATAATTGCCGATTCAAGGACATCCCGCCATATACGGCTTGGATTGAGCACCAGGTCAGCTCAGCAGCTTCTTCGGGCTTCGCAGTCTTCTGCACTCCTGGAAGGCAGGCCATTTGTTATACCGGAAGACATAATCAGCATGGCTGTTCCAGTTCTATCTCACCGTCTCATTCTCTCAGCTGAGACGCAGATCAGGAACATGAACGCATCGTCTGTCATCGAAGAAATAGTATCCAAGAAAAAAGTCCCAGTGGGTGTATGAAATTGAAGGTTCCATTCAGAATCAATTTAAATGCTCTCGGGGTTTACGCATTCTGCTGCTTCCTTGTTTTTCTTGCAGGAAGCTTTATTACCGGAATAATGATTTTTTTCTTTTATGCCCTTGCGACATTTCCTTTTGTATCACTATTGCTCGCTTTTTTTAATTACCGGGCTGTTACCTTTGTTCAGAAGTTTTCAACCGAACATCCTGTCAAGGGCGAGACAATTGAATACCAGCTGACATTGTATAATGAATCCCCAATTCCAGTCCCAGAAGTCCAGGTAGGCTTTTCATCCGTTAACCCGCTCATGGAACAGGTTCTCCAGGATTTCACTCTTCCACTTAAAAAAAACAGCAAGATTACACGTACATGCTCCATCAGGTGCGCTTTCCGGGGAATTTACAAGGTGGGCTTGCGTTCCATAGCCATTACTGATATTTCCAAATTTCTCAAGATGGAGTTGGTTGTCTGGAACCAGACGTTCTATGTCTATCCGCGTATTCTTGAGCTTTCCTCCATCAACGCTCCTCTGTCCCGAATGAGCCAGCGTGGCGAAACCCTTGTTCCAGGCGGGATACCGGATTATACGCTCTACAACAGTCTGCGCACATGGCGTGATGGAGATTCCATAAAACACATGTACTGGAAAAAATACGCTGCAACAGGCATTCCCTTTATCAAGCAGTTCGATTCCCCTGGCGACATGGGTATCGCAATCTATTTTGATCTTCGCAGGGATGAACCTGTTAAATTCAGCATTTTAGAGCGCGAGGACGTTACTGTTGAAATTGTAACTGCCCTTGTAAAATTCTTTCTTGATCATAATGTTCACACATCTGTATTTGCGCCTGGAAGAAACATCATCAGGTTCGAAGGGAACAGTC
>RPPD01000315.1 GCA_003818675.1 Spirochaetaceae bacterium | reverse complement strand
GGGATCATTGTCTTGCCTTCAGCGTAATAGAATTTTACGATTATGAGCGTCATCGCGAAAAATGGCGTGCCGAGTATAAACCAGAAAAGTGCGTCAGCGGTAAGGCCGATGTCATGCGTGTTGTACCTTCCATAACCGACCAGCAGACCCGTGACTTCCTCCCGGAATACCAGGATGAATATGAGGACCGGCAGGAGAAAGAAAAGGAGCATGCGGAGCTTTTCAAAAAGAGCTTTGTAAAGTTCGCTGAAATTGCCGGAATTGAAATATTTGATAAAGACCGGAAATGAGGTTGTGGAAATGCTCACCGCGAGAAGCGTGTACGGGATGAGTGCAATGCTTTCGACATTTTCGAAAATTAAAAGTGAACCAGTTGCGAGAAACGAGGCGAAATTCACGAAGAAAAAGCGGACGATCTGGTTTGAACTCAAGGCGAACACCCTCGGCAGCGAATTCAGGGTGAGCCCGACAAGCTCCCGGTCAAATTTGGGCAGTGCGAAGGAAAAGCGGAATTTGTTTTTTATCGCCCCGGCAAGCTGGATCGTGAAGTGCATGAACCCGCCCAGCACGACGCCCCAGGCCACGCCCTCGATTCCCATGAATCCCGAAAAGACCGTGATACCGAGGATGATGCCGACGTTGTAGGAAAGAATCGCCAGCGAATACGCGGTGAATTTTTCAATCGCGTTGAGGTACGAACCGAGGACGCTTGAAAGCGTGAAAAAAAGCGCCTGGATGAGGATGATCCGGGACATGCTGATGACGAGGTCTATTTTGGTCCCGTCGGTCCAGCCGGGCAGGAGGATGTTGCGCACCAGAAACGGCATGAAAATCATTGCCAGGATGATAAAGCCCGAAATGATGATGAAAAACAGGTTGATGAATCCGGAACATGCTCGGTTGAGTTCATCCCAGCTTTTTTTCTGGAGTACCGATAGGAAATATGGAATCAGAAGAATTGACACAATCCCGGAGACGACGAGCGTATAGATTATGTCCGGTATCTTGAATGCCGCGAGGTAGCAGTCCGCGAGCCCCTCGCCGGACGTGGCACCGTAGATTGCGGAAAACAGGGTGTTTTTCAGGAGCCCGAGGATGTTTGAAAGGAACGAACAGGCCCCTATGAACAGGGTGGCTTTCAGGTATTTTTTCTGGTCTTCCGACATATAGAATGCTTTATATAACAATTACTGCAAATTGGCAATCCGGGGTTCAACTGACAAAAATTGTTGCCGACCGTTGCTTCTGTTCTTTACCACGTATTGCCCTTGACTCCAAATACAACTTTTTACAATATTTTACCTGAAATGTACAAATTCCAACATTGAAATATATTATAATTTGGTATGAGTATATTGGTGCCTCTCAGGCACCAGCAGATCTTTACAACATTGTGCTTAGAGGGGTTTGTATGAAAAAATATCATTGGCCCGTTGCTGTGATTCTCGTTCTTGCGCTTTTTTGCACCACATGCATTACAGACAGTGTTTCAGGCAATCCCGCCGGAAAAACTCAATTTGACGAGGAGCTTCAAGTGGCAGATGCATTCTTTGACAAGGGAGATTTCCAGAAGGCATTTGAAGCCTACGAGAAGATTTTCAGCCAGGCCGCTGAGTCTGACGCTAAAACCATGGCCTTTTTCCGCATGTGCGATTCGCAGGCGCATCTCTTCCGCTACGGGAAGGCAGCACAGCTGGTGCTGGACACCCCGCTTCCGGAGAACAATACCCTCAAGGCCAGGACCCTTTTTCTCATTGCAAATATTCTCAAAAATTTTCTTCTGCAATATTCAGGCGTTCTTGGCCAGGATCAGATAGAAAACGGAGAACCTGGTGGCGCAGTGTTCAAAATGACAGAAGTCCAGATTCGCGCTGAAATAGACAAATCATACTCCGCACTCTGGGGGCTCAAGGACACGCTTCTCTCCTTGCCCCTCAAGGACCAGGGCTATTATTTTATCGTCAAGGAAATTGATTTCAACACCTTTCCATCGTTTTTTGATTTTTTCATCCTCAACTGGGCCAAATATTTGTCGGAAAACCAGACAGCTGGTGAAAACGAAGTCAAGCTGATTGTATCAGACCCGTTTAATCCGCCAGCTGATATGGCGTCCACACAGGCTCCAACAAACGGAACATCGGGGATACTTCGCGCAGCAGGTCTGATGGAAACCGCAGCAAGGCTAAATTCCGGCCGCAACCAACAAGCATCAGAACAATGGCGGATACGTCGACTTACAGCAATATTCACAGTTCCATGGACCAGGCAAGCGCAGGAAAAATCCATTGAAATGCGTCAAAAAGCGCGTGAGATTCTGGCCGCCTGGCTTAAGACCTTCACCACACTTGAAGCAAAAGCCCAGGCTGGTTTTGAAGCCGCTTCCATGGACAACCAGACAGGTGAGTTCGTCAGTGCAATACAGCTTTGTCAAACAATAATCAGGGATTACAGCACAACCTTCGCGGCAAAAAAAGCTGAATCCCTGCGCATCCAGATCACCAATCCATTTCTCTCTGTTACTGTAAAGAATATGACTCCTGAAATACAAAACACCATTACCGTACAGACAAGAAATCTGTCAGATGTTTATCTGCGCGTTTTCAAACTCAAGGACGAGCATATGAGGATCATTGAACAAAATCCACAAATGCTCACCAGTCTGGCCTCTCCATACAAGGAAAACACCATAAGGCAGAGTCTCAGGCATTCCGCTCCGGATTCCCAGTGGACTTACAAGACAGGTGATGACGGGAGCCATAAACACATACGTACAACAATTGCCCCTCCGAAACTTGGGGAGGGCATTTATATTCTTGAATCATGCAACGAATCCTCGTTTGCTGAAGAGACTACGCTTCTTTACGCCTGCACAGTCAATGTCAGCAATACCATGCTTTTTACATCAGCGGGTCCCGGTTTAAAGACAATGTCCGCTTTTTTCAGAATGCTGGATGAAAACGGACCAAGGGAAATAAAAGACACGATCTTCAGGTCATATGCAATCGATGTCAAGACAGGGAAAACCGTCCCCGGCGTCCAGATGCTGTTTATGCTATGGGACCATTACGAGTCAAGAAACGTGGCAAAGACAACAACAGACGGCTCAGGCATTGCAGGCATAGAATCCCTGGTCAAACTTCATGATGACTACAACTACTATTCAATGTTTCCTTTGGCCAGACGCGGTGATTCATGGTCATACCAGCAACAGCAGGCGAACTTTTACACCAGGATCCCTGATCCCGTGGAAATCTTTATAACCACTGACAGGCCCATTTACAGGCCCGGTGACAGGGTCTCTGTAAAAATCACCGTTATCCGCCGCGTACCTGACGGATACCGCACAATGCCCGCGGGAACCCCTGTCACCTTCACGGCTTCTGATCCCAACTACAATTCTTTCTTTCAGAAACAGGGGATGACAAACGAGAACGGAAGCCTTTCCCTGGAATTTGAAATTCCCCGCGGGAGACTTCTTGGACAATATTCATTCAATTCATCTGTCGCAAAGGGTCTTTTGACCGGAACCGCAAGCGGTTATTTCAGCGTCGAAGAATACAAGCGGCCGGAGTTTGAGGTGACGTTTGATCCTGTTGACAAGGAGTACAACTTCGGCAAACCCGCAGTGGTTTCCGGGTCTGTCAAATATTATTTTGGCGGCCCGGCCGCAAACGCCGCCGTGCATTACACTGTCACGCGCAGCATGTACATCCCGTGGCAATACCGTTTTTGGTTTTACAAT
>RPPD01000314.1 GCA_003818675.1 Spirochaetaceae bacterium | reverse complement strand
TCTGCGGACTCTATGGCTTAAAGCCCGGATACGGAACACTCTCGCGATACGGGCTTGTTGCGTATGGCTCATCGCCTGACCAGATAGGCGTGATAGGCCGCGACCCTGCTGACCTGGGTCTTATAATGTCTGTTGCGGCGGGACGCGACCCAAAGGATTCCACCTCGCGTGAGTTTGACACAAAAGATTTTTATCCGCTAAAGCCAATAAATATTAAGGGCCTTAAGGTGGCTTTGCCAAAGGAGCTGAATGGTGAAGGTATTGATAAAACTGTCAGGACCGCGACTCTTGGCTTTGTGGACTGGCTTAAAAATGAAGGTGCAATTGTAAAAGAGATTTCAATTCCCGAACTCGCGCATACAGTTGCGATTTATTACATCATCGCCCCGGCCGAGGCATCATCCAACCTCGGCCGCTATGACGGCATTGAATATGGCCTGCGGGCAGAAGACCCTGAACTGATGCGCATGTATTACAGCACACGAACAAAGGGTTTTGGAAGCGAAGTCAAACGCCGCATCTTTCTCGGCAACTATGTGCTCTCCTCGGGTTATTATGATGCTTACTACAAAAAGGCTCAAACCGTACGCAGCCTCCTCATGCGTGAGTTTAATGAAGTACTTGCAGATGCGGACATCATCCTCTCTCCAACATCGCCCACTCCGCCCTTTAAGCTTGGAGAAAAGCTTGATAACCCGGTGACCATGTATCTGCAGGATATCTGCACCATCTATGCAAATCTCACCGGGTTGCCTGCGCTTTCAATTCCTGTTGGCACTACTGGTGCCGATGGCACTACTGGTACCGATGGCACTACTGGTACCGCCGGTCTTCCAGTCGGAGTCCAGATCGCGGGCCGCATGGACAAGGAAGCCCTACTGCTGAAAATAGCTGCGGCCTGGCACCAATGCAATGCAGACACCACATGCAAAAGCGGAGGTGCTGCATGAAGTTTGAAGTCATCATTGGCTGCGAGGTCCATGTCCAGCTCTCCACAAAAAGCAAGGCATTCTGCACATGCAAAAACGAGTTTGGCGGCAAACCAAATTCACGCGTCTGCCCTGTCTGCCTGGGACTTCCGGGTTCTCTGCCAGTTCCTAATGCTGAGCACATACTCTCTGCAGTGAAGGCAGGCCTCTCGCTTGACTGCAAAATTGCGCCTCTTACCAAGTTTGACCGCAAGAACTACATGTATCCTGATCTGCCAAAAGCATACCAGATCTCACAGTATGACATGCCAATCTGCATAAACGGGAAACTCCTGGTCAAAACAGAAGAGTCGGAACGCGAGATCGGGATCACGCGCATTCACATGGAAGAGGATACAGGCAAAAACATCCATGCGTCAGACGGCCACACAGGAAGCTTTGTGGACTACAACAGGTCAGGAACACCGCTTCTGGAAATCGTCTCGGAGCCTGACATGCGCACTCCCCTCGAGGCAATGGTCTTTGTGCAGCAACTTCACCAGATCATGCGTTATCTTGATATCTCAGACTGCAATATGGAGGAGGGCTCGCTTCGGTGTGACGCCAATATCAACCTCTGGGTGTATGAGGGGGATAAAAAGTTCGCCACGCCCATTGCAGAGATCAAGAACATGAACTCGTTTAAAGCAATCAAGGCTGCACTGGAATACGAGGTGGAGCGACAGAAAGAGGAATGGCAGGAGTCGGGGAAAACCCGCGAAGAAGCGGGCAAGGCCACACGCGGCTGGAACGAGGCAAGGTGCGTCACCATTCTCCAGCGTGTCAAGGAAGAGGAGGCCGATTACCGCTACTTTCCAGAACCTGACTTAAAACCAATTACTGTCAGTCCTGAATACGTTGAAGCAGTCAAGGAAAACATGCCGGAACTTCCGTACGCCAAACGCAGGCGTTATGAAAAAGAACTCGGTCTTTCATCCGCGGACGCAATTGCCATGACTGCGGAAAAAGACTTCGCCGTTTACTTTGAAAAAACCTGTGAAGGATACCCGGATCCCAAAAAAATCGTGAATTGGATGCAAAGCGAAGTAAAGAAATACCTAAACGCGGAAAACCTGTCCATTTCGTCATTCAATATCACGCCTGATCATCTCCGCGGCCTTCTTCTTCTGGTGGACACAGGAGACATCTCCGGAAAAATCGCCAGGGAAGTATTTGTGACAATGGCAAAAACCAGAAAAGGCGCAAAAGAGATAGTGGAAGCAGACGGACTTTCGCAAATCTCGGACTCTCTTGCCATACAGAAAATCATTGATGAGGTCATTGCGAACAATCCAGGACCAGTGGAAGACTTCAGGAGCGGCAAGGAGAAAGCGCTTGCGTTTCTCATGGGCCAGGTCATGAAAGCCTCAAAGGGGAAGGTCAACCCCGCAGAAGCAGGAAAACTCCTGGCGGAAAAGCTTAAAAAATGAAACAGCACGCGGATAAAAACAAAATGCAGAACACGCTGTCAAAAGGTCAGAATCAAATGCCAAAACTTGACCAGCTCCGTCTTGTTGCACAGCGGCTTTCCCGCCTTCCGCAGATTACACGCAGCCGCGGGTACAGACTGTATGGGAAAAACGGAAAACGGTATGTGGACCTTTACAGGGAAAACGGCCGCATGCTTTTGGGGCACAGGCCGCAGAGTCTCATCAGAATATTAAAAAACACTTTGGAGCGCGGGCTTGTATCAGGTCTGCCTTCGATCTACACACCGAGGCTTGAAAAAGAACTGCGACGCATCTTTCCTGCATATAAAACATTTGTCGCCTTTAATTCCATGGATACAGCCTTGGCACAGGCTTCACTTTTTTTGGAAGAAACCCTTGCAGAGGATTCAATAATTGATCCGCTTTTTGCTAAAGTCAGAGAGGCAAAAGGCAACTTGAAAACACCTGACAAATCAGGCTTGCGTATTTCATTTTGGCGGCCGTTCTCTCCATCCAATTTAGAGACGGAAATTCTGGTTCCGCTTCTTCCCGGGGGCATTGCAGGAGAGCTGGTGATTCTCTGTTTTAAAAAGCTTGAACAGAACACTACTCTCGCTACAGCTTGCCATCTATCACCCTTGTTGCTTGCGAGTATTTTGCACGCACTGGGGCTTCTCTCCAGAGAGAAGCTTCCCTCATGGGCTTCCACTCCCATTGCATCCGAGGCCAACATTTTTGCTCAGCAAGGGATCTATCTCGTGCCCGAATGTGAAGAACAAACCTATGACAAAGTATTCAACCTGTTCTTATCGAACGGATTTCTATTGGCACCTTCTGCAAGCCTCCCCTCTATATTGCCCCTCCAGATGTCAGATGGTGAACTCTGTAAACTGAAGCACACAATAAGCCTGACCTGATAGCCATATTGCCGCTTTCCTGATACTATATGACGTGATATTTATTTTTGGATTATAAAGGCAAGATAACATGGGTGATGAACTTTTTGCGTCAATAATAATAAGAATATGCTTCGGCCTGTTCATGAGTTTCACCGCTATTCTTTTCTGGTCCAAAAACAGAGACCTGGCCTGGACATTCATGATCACAGGCAGCCTCATGCTCTATCTTTCCACGGTCTTTTCAATCCTGTTTTCTCTAAAGGTGCTTGTCCCTGAGTATTTTACCATTCTCGGAATAGGTTTTTATGACGTCTTCTCCATATTTATTACAAACGTTCCGTTTCTTTTGTTCTCATTAGCTTTTATCATGATGCTCCGCAAAAAATAATTGTAAAAGTCGCTCCCGTTGGATTCTGCAGAATCCAACGGGAGCGACTTTTACAATTAT
>RPPD01000313.1 GCA_003818675.1 Spirochaetaceae bacterium | reverse complement strand
GTGACCTGGTTGCGCGCGCGGTGGAGAACATGTTTGTCGCCCGCAAGGACGGAGGAGACAGAATTCATGAAGGGAAATGAAACCCTTTTTCATTTTTTAAAGGGCATATCCATTTTCTCTGACTGCACGCAGGAAGAAATCAGGGAAATAACCTTGTGGCTCGTTCCGGAGAAATGGAAAAAGGATACAGTGCTCTTTTCACAGGGAGACAAGGGGGAGGAGCTTTATATTGTGCAGGAGGGCCAGGTCGAGAGCTCAATCATGACCACCTCCGGGGACAACAAGCTCATAGCCAAATTCGGTCCAGGAGATTTCTTCGGCGAGATGTCCATCATGGATAATGCTCCCCGCTCCGCGACTTGCCGTGTGGAAAAAAACACAATGCTTCTGTGCATGGGCAAGAAGGATTTTTTCCGCATGATGAAGTCATCACCTGCTGTGGGCATCAAGGTCATGTACAAGATGCTCAATATTACAACGCGCAGGCTCAAAACGACGTCAGGTTTCATTTCCGACATGGTCAAATGGGGAAACGACGCCTCGCGCCGCGCCATTACGGACGAAGTTACAGGCGCATACAACCGCCGCTACCTGGATCGCGCACTTGCGGACTGTTTCATCTCATCACAAGCTGCGGGCAAACCTTTTTCCCTTGTCATGGTTGACCTCGACCACTTCAGGGAAATAAATGAGGCGTATAACCACGAGGTCGGCAACAAGCTTCTTTGCCATGTGGTGGAAGCCTTCAAGAAGCATCTCAGGCAGGGCGACATACTCGCGAGGTACGGCGGCGACGAGTTTACCATGCTCTTCCCGGGTACCCAGCTGTCCGAGGCGCACCAGGTTGCCGAGGCAATACGCGCTGAGATAGAGTCACGGGCCATGAAGGTGGACAAGTTTTTGCCTGCATTATCTGTTACAACGAGCCAGGGAATTGCCGCATTTCCCGAGAACTCCCTTGAACTTGAGGTCCTGAAAAATCTTGCAGACAAGGCGCTCTACAGGGCCAAGGAAGAGGGCAGAAACCGCGTGGCCCTTTGCCCTCTAAGACAAAGGATTTGAATCCGGCAAAGGATTTGCATTTGGCACAATGATTGCGCCCTGTCTGACCAGTTTCCAGGGCGTTGTTCCAATATCTATTATGGTTGAGGGAAGGGTGTTTCTCATATCGCCCCTGTCCACAATAAAATCAGTCTTGTCTTCAAACTCAAGTATGATATCCTTGATTTTCCAGAGATGTTCTTTTCCTGAAATATTCACGCTTGTTGAATAAAGTGGTTTCTTCAATTTTTCAAGCATGGACAGGAGAAAGAGATCAGAAGGAATCCTGAATCCAATGCTGCCCTGCCTGCCTTTAAGCGGGAAGAGAATGGTCAGGGGTCCTGGCCAGAATTTTGCGAGTTCTTTTGGCAAAGGTATGTCTGAATACTCCCTGATCACAGCCGGGTCAGGTATCAGCATCAGGAATTGTTTTGTCTGATCCCTGTGCTTTATCAAGGTAAGCCTGTTTTCTGTGTCAGGTGCAATACCAACAAGGCCATAAATCGTATCACATGGCAGAATGCCTGTTTGGCCCTGTTCCAAACCAGAAACGAGGATGTTTTGAAGATCAGGATGGTCAAAGGAGTAAATCATGTCTCGTGTCGTCGGGAAAGCCAGGTCCAGACTGCGAAAGCGGCAATTCCAGCCGTGATTCCTACTATGTGGAAAATTACAGGTTGTGCCTTATCCAGGTCATTCCGACGCAGTACAGATCCTATTTGTTTTGTTGTATTGTGAAGTGTTACTCCCTGTATACGGATGACCCGCTCGTCTTCTCCGTAATATCCCAGGCTCCGGGCCTGCTGGCGCAGGGTTTCCGGGTTGGAACTCAGGTTTTTGAGGTCACTCGCAAGATCCTGGTTGATGGTTTTCAGCTCTGTCAGGTTCTGTTCAAGGGTGATTTGGTATTCCGACAGACGGGTATGGTCAAAGATCCCGCCCCTCCCGAAAAGGAGGGAGGCAAACATGGCTACAGCGAACCCGGTATAGGCACTAAAGAGAATGCGTTTGAAGACCATCACTCCAATGTACGGCTTTTCCCTGTAAGTGCTTTACGGAGATTTTAAAAAAGTCGGGAATTTGATATTTTGCCTTTTTTAAAGAAAATGATGTTTCTATTGACAAGTGAAAAGGTATTGAATTAGATTATTTTTATAAGTGAAATATAGAATTTTCCGATAATTTATACGATAATGTATAAAGGAAGGAATACCGATTCGCAAGGCGTTTATGGAGTGTCCATGGCGTCTGTTGTATTGATTAGGGCATTTTAAGCCCCATAAGGTTTCCGGGGAGTGACGTATGGCAAAGAAAACGGAAATAGAAGACCTGGATTTTACCGAAGACGAGGGTGTTCCCGAGGAAACTCTTCCTTCATTTGATGATGCCGAAGACATGGCAGATGCTGATCTGACCGTGGCGGATCAGCCTGATGACGTACCTGCTGGGGAGGAGAAAACACTCGACAAATACGGTGTGTGGGTGAAAGTCCAACCCGAAGAAATTGAGGGTGGTGAGCTGATGGATGAAAAAGACATGGAACTTGAAGATCTGTCCTTTGATGAAGAACCAGAAACCAGTTCTGTAAAAGCTGCCTCACTGGATGAACTTGATCTTGGAGATGTCGAAGGTGTCAAGGAGACCGGGATGGGGGAGGTTGAAAACCTTGACCTTCCGGATGAGGAACCTTTGGAAGCCCTTTCTCTGGACGAGGAGACACCCGCTGCTGGCGGATCCTCCGATGATTTTTCACTTGAAGAAGAGAACCCGCCAATGGAAGAGCTTGCAGACCTTGAAGAATCGGGTGACGATGAAACAGAAAACATGGAAGAAATTGCCGCAGAACCTGCTGCCGGTGAAGCCGCGTCAGGTGTTGAGGAGACCGGTGATTTTGAAGAGATATCCCTTGATGATCTGGGCATTGAGTTGACTGAGGAAGAGCCTGTTGAAAAGATGGTGGAACGCAAGGACAAAGTCATTCATTCCAAAGCCCAGCCTGACATGACTCCAGCAGAATCACATGAGGATGATTTCCCGGAATTGTCGCTTGATCTGGATGAAAAAGAAGGCGGTGATGCCATGGCCAGGGATACTGTAGAGGCCACAACCCTGCGTGACGAGGAAGAGGAACTGGATCTTTCGCTTGGTGATGAGGAAGAGCTTTCGATCCCATCGGAGGATGCGTCAACAGGCATTTCTGATTCTGAGGAATCCACAGGACTTGATTCATTTGAGGCGCTTCCTGACCTGGATGGCGGTGATATTGGAATCGCTGAAACAGGCGGCAGTGCAGGTGGTGAAGAAATTATTTCCCTCGAGGATGAAGAGATCGAGGTTCCGCTTTCCGAGGACATCACCATAGCTGATACCGAGGATGAGCTCAAGGATATAGAAGGAGATATCCAAGGTGTGGCCGGAAGCGTTTCAACTGCGGCTGGCGGTGCCGGATCTCCTGCAATTCTGGCAAAAATAGAACAGGAACTCCGCTCAATCAAATCCGAGCTTTCGAGTCTGAAAAAAGAACTCGGGACTTTGCGACAGAAAACCGCAGCGGGTGGCAAAAAAGTTTCCCAGAAATCCGATGAAGGGGAAGCCAGTTTCTTTGAGGAAGAAGAGGATGAGACGATTGCCTTGACTGGCGAGGAACTGGACAACATCCTGACAACCGCTGACATCCGCGAGGAGGAGAAGGCTGAGGAGATTT
>RPPD01000312.1 GCA_003818675.1 Spirochaetaceae bacterium | reverse complement strand
GCTAACCCGGCGGGAGTGACCAGGATCGGCATACAAGAGTACCTCCTCACCTTCGTGACAGCGGTATCGACCGCGGATCTCGTCGCCGGGATAAATATCACCTACAACAATATTGTGGATCAGGCGGGCTTGCAACTCGGAGCGGCGGCAACTTATAATCGCCGGGTCTCGGACTTCATCCTCGCCACGCAGGGCAATGAGCCAATAACTTATGTTATATACGACAACACACCGCGCGAACCCATTGGCGCGACATATGGTGTGGGCTATGTCTCGGTCTTTGACGGCACCGGCTGGGTACAGTACCCAACAGTCGCATTGACACTGGATGGAACAGGAACAGCTCCGGATGATCTCATCTATAGTATCAATACGAGCGGGAATACGGAAGATATCAGGCGTTGGTATCCGGATCCGACAACAAATGGCGTGGTTTCTGTATTTGGATTTGTTTCATCATTCACCACAGCATCACAAATACTTGGCGGTCCTGATTATTCTTTGGATTTTCCAACCGTTGGCATAGTCTATGAGTCACTCTTCGAGTTCTACCTGCGCTTCGCCGGTGGGATCATCTACGCACTCCTCGAACGGCCTGCTGCGTCTGATTGGTATCGCAGCGTAAAGCCCTTTGCCTTTGGCTGTCACCAGCCTGGTGGACAGAAGGGCGGGGTGACAATCTTCAAGAACGTGATTAATCCCACACAGGGAGAGGTTACGGCGCTCCACTATGTGCTCCCGCGTGCTGGGGATGTCACCATCCAGGTGTTCACCCTTGCAGGTGACCTTGTGGACGTGATCTACTCGGGTAACCAGATCATTGGCGAACACTCAGTCACCTGGGACGGCAGAAACTCGGGAGGCAGGATTGTCGCGCGCGGCCTGTATTTCATCAAAATCGTGGCCCCTGATATTGATGAAATGCGCAAGGTCATGGTGGTGAAGTAGAAATATTTGGTACAACAAAATGATTCTTTAAAGCTATTAATCTATGTAATAAAAAAGACTTTATCGTCAAAATGTGATAAAATGTATCTGTAGGAATAGCTTCCTGATTTATTTACTCAATTTGATAGCATGTGGTGTGTTGATTCGTATGAAATTATTCAGATTGCAAATATGCACGAAATTCCTCTTCTGTATTATCTTTAATATTATTACTGCCATATCCTTATTCGGCGGCACCTTTATAAGTACCAGCGGTGGGAACTGGAGCAATCCCGGTAACTGGTTCCTTTCTGCCGGTGTTGACGATGGCGGAAATGGTTATCCTGATGCGACAGATACTGCGACGATTCAATTTGGCGACAATATAAATCTTAACCTCGTAATTAGTATTGCTGCATTAACAATAAACAATACTGGAAGTCTTCAAATGAATGCCGGGCTCACGGTCACCGGGACGCTGACCATAAACGGCGGTGCAACCCTTACAACCGGAGCCAACAGTCTGTCCGCTAACAGCCTGACCTGCACGGGAAGCCTGAATGCAGGAGCCCAGACTGGAGCACAGACACTGGCCATTACGACCAATGCGGCAGTTGCAGGTACAGTGACCCTGGGTAGCGGCACAGTCACAGTTGGAGGGAACCTCACAGGAGCCGGAACTGTCACAGGTGCAGCAGGGGGGATTGATGTCAACGGTGCTGTCACGGTTACGACATTTACGGCCTCGTCTGGCACAACAAACATAGGGGGGAATTTTTCCTCGACTGTCTTCAACAACAACGGAGGGCTTGTCATATTTGATGGGAATGGGGACACGATTGACGCAACTTTTTTTAATTTACAGCTTTCAGCCGGGAACCGCACATCGTCAGGGGATTGGATAGTCACTAATGAAATTACCCTGTCCGGAGGATCCTTTACGCCAGGGAACAATAACCATCAGATTGCCGGCAGCTGGAATGACTCAGCGATCCTCTTCACGGCGACAAATGGCACGATCACTTTAACAAGCGCCAATCCGACAATAACGCAGGGTGCTGCAAATCAATTCAATAATTTTACACTTTCTAATGGCGGGAACCTCGCCACGGCGATTCACTGCAACAGCAACCTGTCTTTTGCAGGAAATTTGAATTCGAACAGCCGGATAATCACAGTTGGCGGGAATTGGAATGATACAGGGAGTTTTACTGCGGGTACCGGTACGGTCTACTTTGACAATGCAGGTTCGATTCAATCTAATGAGACCTTCAATAATCTTGAAAAAAGTGCTGGCGGCACCACAACAGTTGACGCTGATATTATTGTGGAAAACAGTCTTGTCATTTCAGGTGGCGTTTTGAATGGAAGCATGAACAACCGGACCATTACGATTACGGGCATTCTCTGGGACAACCAGGTGGCGGGCGGTGGTGGGTTTGTTCCAGGAAACAGCGAAGTTGTATTCGCTCCAACAGTGCCAGCAGTTCCTGTCCAGATCCTTGGCCAAAGCACATTTTATGATTTTACATGCATTCTCCCAGGAGCGACGCTCCTCTTCGAACAGCAGGCTCTTCCCATTATTGCCGCTACTCCAGTGACTACGGTCACCAATTATTGGCAGATTGTCGGTGACAGTTCTGTTTTCGGAATGATTACCCTTGATTCAACGAATGGTTTGCCGTATTGGTATATAAATATACCTGCAACAGCAACCGCGATGATCGACCGGACAAATGTCCATAACAGCTATGCGACAGGGAGCACCATTATCCCGGCTGAATACAGTGAGGACGGGCCGCCTGCTGAAACAAATATCAACTGGCGGTTTGTCATCCCCGTTGCGGGAAGCGTGACGCGCGACCTGGACAATAACGGGAAAATCGACGCGATTGATGTCGATGCAGGACCCGGCGTAAACTTGATCTATAGTTTCGTCGGATTCCAGGCGACAGTCGATGGGTACACGGTTGACACGAGCCTTGGGGATGGCGGGTATTCGAATGGAATTCCTCCGGGACCCCTGCCGCTGCCTTCCAGCATGTTTCGAATTTACCTGAATGAAGGTCCTGACCTTGACACAGGCGCGGTTCCGGTCTGGCGGATTGTCGCCAATCCGGATTTGCACAACCAGGCGGGCGGCCGCAAGGTTCAAATCGGCTTGGATCAGGTGCCGACTGATGATGCCGAACCCGTTATCGGGTACACGCTCGCCGCTGCGGGCAAGGATGAAATATTTATCCGTTTCTCCGAGGATGTGGTGCAGGCAGGCGGCGGAAGACTAACGGCTGTGGATTTTGCCTACGCGGGCGCGGCGAATGTTAATGGATTCCGCCGGGTGACCCCGGCTTTTGGAAGCAACACGCGGGAAGGGGTCATCAGCCTTGATGCCCCGGTGCGCGCGGCGGAACTCTACGCGCAGACTCTGCTGACCGTGACAGCGGCCACCCGGGACCTGGTCATCAGCTCGTCGACGGATCCTGATACTGATCCGCTTTTCCTGAACACTCACCGCGTCTCGGATCTGGCGCTCGGGATGCCGGGAGAGGAAATCGCGGCGCCGGTTCTCCTCTTCGATACTTCACCCCGTGAACCCAATCCCCCGGGAACAGGTGGCATCGGCTATATCACCATTTTTGATGGCGGCCAATGGATACAGGATGAAAATACCACCCAGTCCATGGGAGTGGTTTTCCATCCTGTGATTGGAGTAGTCGGTGCAACCCTCTATTGGGATATCGATGTTGCACCTGCCTTTGTCAGGAACGGGCTCTGGCTCCCAACCTTTACCTATACAGGATTCAACGGCCTGATACCCTATATTCATCCCGGTG
>RPPD01000311.1 GCA_003818675.1 Spirochaetaceae bacterium | reverse complement strand
GTAAAGACAAATCCTCAAGTTGACAGGAAAGAACTGCTGGCCAGGATAATGTGCGGTGAGGTCATGACAAATGGCGAGCGTCTGCGCGATCCGAAGGCGCTTGTGGAGCATGATGCACTCATCACCATGCAGGTGCCGGGGCGCTTTGTCTCCCGCGGTGGAGAAAAGCTCGCACACGCACTTTCAGTATTCAACATCAACCCTGCAGGCAAAACATTTCTGGATGCGGGCGCGTCAACAGGCGGATTCACAGACTGTCTCCTTCAATCAGGCGCAGCAAGAGTCTATGCAATTGACGTGGGGTATTGCCAGTTAGACTACAGGTTAAGACGTGATGTTCGTGTAGCAGTCATGGAAAAGACCAATATCACTTCTTGCAAGCCTGAAATGTTTGCACCGCCGCCGGATATGGCAGTTATGGATTTGAGTTTTCGTTCTTTGCGAGGCGCAGCCAGTCACTGCATCTCGCTGACGCAAGAAAAGAAAGTCATCGCTTTGATAAAACCGCAGTTTGAATGGCAGAACCCGGATGAGGATTTCTCCGGGATCGTAAATGATCCCAAGGCGCGAGCTGTGATTCTCGTCAAACTTGTGCAGGATCTCCACAGTGAAAAGGTCTTTTTGATTGACTGCACTTTCTCGCCTATTTTGGGCAGGAAGGGAAACAAGGAGTATTTTTTCCTGCTTGGAGTCGCCGAACGCATGCCGCTTGCGGAATGCATTGCAAGGATTGAAGCACTCGCCCGCAAGGCTTGATGTGGATACGGGCGTACGGCGGCGGAATTCCTGCAGGGCCCCTCGACTCAAATTAAGCGTTTAGAAATGGGATTTTTCGAGGTGCCCCTCAGAATGGAATTCTGGAGATCAGAATGAACTTCTGGAAAGAGGTTCGCCTACGAAAATACCCTCTTGGGCAAGATAATTTACCTTTTTCCCATTGATCAGAATTTGCACCTGGGTGATGTTTGAGAATTCAGTCGTGGTAAATACAATTTGCTTGAGCTGGGCGTTTAGACCTGGCAAACCCATGTTGTTGAACCTGAATTCATCATTAAAATTTATGTATGCCACTCCATTTTTAACGGAAATGCTGTTTATCTTTGTGCCTTTGGGGATCAGGCTCGTCAATGATGTACGTGTTTCTTCGGCTGTGGGACCTGTAATAAGCGCTGAAAGTGTTTCAGTGAGCGGAGTATCCTTGAAGTTAACTGTCCGGATTACACTTTTGAGTGTGAGAGACTCCGGATTTCGTGCATCTACAAAATATATTTTAGATGCCCTGTAGGAACCTCCTGGTATTGGCGTAGGCTGGATAACAGGATTGGGGGAAGCCCCGGGTTTTGGAGTTGCGGCTGGAGCGTTGGATGGGGCGGGATTTGCAGACTCGTCCTGATTGCGGGGATCCATGGTAACAGTCACTGTGCCATCACCTTCCCTGCGACTGGTATCGCGTGTGTTCCTATCGTCAACAGTGCGGGTGACAGTGGCCGGTTCATGGTTTTCAGATGCAGCGGGCTTCTGGAATAATGAAATGACTTCGGCCAGGTTTTCCTGGTTATAAAGGAAGATTACAACAACAACCAGAAAAAGTGCGATCCAAAACAGACAACCGAGTGATGCTTTTTTCCCTTTACTCATACCTCAATTATCGGCTTTTTTTTGGAATCTTTGATGTTTAAGACTGAGTTTTTGACCCTGTTTGTTTGACAGCCCAAAAGAATCCTCGTATAATAACAGCGCATGAAAGAATATAAAGGCATAATTGTCTCACCTGGAATAGCTGTTGGCAAGGCCTATCTCTTCCGGGAAGAAAAGTTGTCCATACCCAAATACTCTATCGTCGCCAGGCAGGTGGACAGGGAAATAGAACGGTTTATAGTGGCGGTGGAAAACTCTGTAGAAGAAATCAACCACATCAAGGAAAAATTTGCGCACCAGATGGGAGATCAGGAGAGGAAGTTGCTGGATTCCCAGATCCTCATGCTCCAGGACACCGTGTTCAGGGATGACATCGGGAAAAAAGTGGGAGAAAAAAAGGTCAATATCGAATGGACCCTGCTTCAGGTAATAGATGACCTCATCACGAAGATGAATGAGTCCAATGATGACTACATGGCGGCCCGTTCACTCGACCTTCACGATGTCTCCAGGCGCGTGATGCGCCACCTTCTGCTCTCCGAGCGCGTATCACTCGCAGACCTTAAGGAAGAAGTCATCATCATCGCACACAACCTTCTCCCATCGGATGCCATCAGCATGAACAAGGAGATGGTGCGCGGCATAGCCATGGACCTCGGGAGCAAGACTTCCCACACGGCAATCATAGCCAGATCCTTCAACATCCCCGCTGTCATGGGACTGTCCGACATCAGCCAGACCATTGAAAACGGCTGCGAGGTGATAATTGACGGCAACTCGGGTCATGTGATCATGAGCCCGGATAAAGAAACCAAGAACCAGTACTATTCAAGCCAGGTGAAATGGCACCGGCATGAGAAAAAACTCATGGACCTGAAGACCAAGCAGGCCGTGACCAAGGACGGCCGCTGCGTGATGCTTGAGGCCAATATTGAAGTGGCCGAGGAAGTGCAGACGGTTCTGGCCCAGGGCGCTGACGGCATCGGGTTGTTCAGATCTGAATTCCTCTTCATGCAGCCGACGGATGTCCCCTCCGAGGAGGAGCAGTTCAGGACTTACCGGCAGGTGCTTGAGGCAATGGGTGACAGATCCGTCACCATCCGTACGCTGGACCTGGGCGGGGAAAAGGTGATTCCCGGTCTGGACATCCAGGCCGAGGACAACCCCATTCTCGGATGGAGGGCCGTGAGATTCTGCCTTGCCAGGCCCGAGATTTTCAAGACGCAGCTGCGCGCGATGCTCCGCGCCTCGGTTTACGGGAATCTCAAGATCATGTTTCCGATGATCTCGGGCATCGAGGAACTGCTTAAAACCCTGGACATCCTTGACCAGGTAAAGGTCGAGCTTAAAAAGGAAAAGATAAAGTTTGCGGACAATATCCCGGTCGGTGCCATGATAGAGGTTCCCTCTGCCGCGCTCACGTCGGATATCCTTGCACGCAAGGTGGATTTCTTTTCAATCGGAACCAACGATCTCATCCAGTATACGATCGCGGTTGACCGCAGTAATGAAAAGATCGCATACCTTTACGAACCGTTTCACCCGGGGGTTTTAAGGCTTTTGAAAATGATCATTGACAACGCGCATTCGGCGGGAATCCAGGTTTCCATGTGCGGCGAGATGGCCGGGGACATCACGTCAACTGTCGTGCTTCTGGGGCTGGGACTGGATAAGTTTTCCATGAGCATGTACAGCATTCCCGAAATCAAGAACATCATTCGTGCAGTTTCCATGGACGATGTGAAAAAACTCACGGACAAGATCCTCACCATGAACTTTGCGCAGGAAATATCGGAATATGTCAAGGACTGGATGGAGGCCAATATTGCGATGGTCGTCGGTTAAGACTGGTCTCCCGCGCGTGGTGATCCTGGGTCGGCCTAATGTGGGGAAATCCACTCTTTTTAACCGTCTCTCCAGGTCAAGGCGGGCTATCACAGATCCCACGCCAGGTGTTACACGTGATCCTGTAGAAATAGAATGCACACTTGCAGGACACAAGGTCCTTCTTGTGGATACAGGAGGACTGTCGCTGGACAGGGAGGATCTCGCCAAGAAAGTATCGGACAAGAGCCTGGATGAACTCTCAGGCGCGGATGTTGCACTCCTTGTGCTTGATGCCACAAAGGAAACCGG
>RPPD01000310.1 GCA_003818675.1 Spirochaetaceae bacterium | reverse complement strand
TCATCAGAATGACCGGAATAATAAACAATGAATTCGCTTCTCCGCAGAGACACCTGTTCATTCTTTATAACTTCGGTAATTCTCGCAAATCCATCATGGATGTCTGTGAAGGAGGGTTCGATCAAAAGGACCTGGCGTGATTTTTCCAGGCCGCCCATTTCCTGGAGTACCGTGGAAAATGCTATTGCGTCCGTGGCCGCGAATCTGAGCATGACGCGGTCCTGGCCGCCATCATTTTTCCCGATGATAAGGGCGTACCTCCCGATTATTCCGCCATCAGCGGCAAAGGCCCGGACCCCGGCGACAAACAATAGAAGAAAGGCAATTGCCCTTGCTGCATTATTTGGGATTTTCATTATGGTTTCTCCTTGATGAGGATGACCGAAGTCTGGGAATATACGGGTGGAATTTCAAGCATTTCTGTCCTGGCGCGTGCGGAGTCCTTGGCCAGTTCGTTTGCCATGGAAAGCAGATCCGTGACTGAAAGCGGATTGTCCGAGGCGATGAAGAAGAATCGCTCGAAGGCAGGCGCGTCATCCAGCCTGAATGACTCCGGGAGAAAAACCTCGCGCCGGGGTTCTATCTGTGCTGAGTCTGCTTCAGCCTCTGGTGAATGGAGGGTGACCGAACCGCGGCCGTCTATGGATAATATCACGCCGAATTTTTTATCCGCGGCATAATAACGTACCTGAATGAGATCCCCGGCAGTCACTCTTGAATTGTCCTCCAGCGGTTTGCCTGTGGTCTCGTCTCCAGAACCTGTTTTTATAAACAGAGTCAGATGCGGCGTTTCCATGGCAACAGGATTTGCGCCTTTCAGAATGATTATCTCCTGGCCTTTATCTGAAGCGCTTGTATGGGAAGATGTATTTTCTATGCCTGCGGCTGCCAACAAGGCAGGGTTGATGTCTGTGTCTGTAGCATCAGTATTTCCCTGTATTGGCACATCTGAGAGCGGGATTGTTGAATCTGTGGATTTGTTTAAGACAGCCGGGACTGCGAACAAAAGCAGGATGGCAGCGACTGCCACAACAGCAATGCCTATGGCAGGGAAACTTGCCGGATTGAACAACTTGAAGCGGGCCTTCTGTTTTTCCTGCCCGGCACGTTGTATGATTTGGGAGGTCATTATCTGTACAGGATATGTCTTTAATATTTCTTCATTGGAACGGCGAATACCGTCAATTTTTTTTCTTATTGACGGATTGGTGTCAACGAGTTTTTCCACAACCGCCTTTTGGCTGTCGTCAAGTTCGCCCAGCACATACTGTTCAAGTACCAACTGGGAAAGGATCACCTGCTCCTTCATAGAAATGCCTCCTTGCGCTCCTGCACCCTGTTGCCAAGGCCGCGGAGCCTCTTTCTCACCCCGGATACGGAAAGTCCGACTGCTGCTGCCACCTCTTCCAGGGTCATATTGTCAACATAGTAGTAGACTGCGATCTCGCGCGTCCTGGGCTGCTCTCCCCTGAAAATATTGTCGAGCACCTGTGACGCCAGGATCTTGTCCTCATGACTCCTGGAAACAGCGAGGTTTTCCATTAACTCAATGTCAGTCGGAACCGGCCTTTTTGCCCTGGCCCGGATCATGTTCAGGCACACATTTGTTGCAATGCGGAAGAGAAGGCTTGACGGAGCACGGCAATCGAGTTTGTTCTCATATCTGAGCACCTTCACGAAGGTGTCCTGTGCCGCGTCTATGGCCTGTTCCTCGCATCCCAGCAGATGCCTGCACCTGCGGATGACCATCGGACCGTATTTCCGGTAGAGTGCGTCCACGTCTACTGCCAAATCCCGTTCCCCTTTCTTTTCTCATATATTATAACACGAGTTCGGCTGATTTCTGTCACCAAAAAGAGAAGAAATAACGGCGGATACTCGTGCGCGAGTTTTTCACGCGCACACTCGCAGATGGATATTGATGAAGAAGGAGGAAAAGAAAATTTGACAGGATTTACAGGATAGACAGGATACAAGATAAAAATTATGGAGATAGTTTAAATATCCTGCAAAAAATCCTGTTGATCCTGTCTGAAATTATCTCTTTCCGTCTGATTTTCATATTTGCTTCCATCCCCAATAGCACCTCCTGTCCGGCTTATCCCCTTTTTCTTTGTAAGAAAAGGGGACGTGGAGATAGAGGGAATGCAGGGGATTAAAGAAAAAAGATTTTTGACAGGATTAACAGGATTTACAAGATCAGGAAAATTATGTCTGATCGATTTTTCCTGAATTCTTTTTTGATTCCATCTGCGTTCATCTGTGTGAGCGCACGCGTTTCTCGCATGCGCCCGAATCAGTGGTTAATTCTCTTCTTCGCTGGACCAGTTGTCCATGAAAATGGGGGCAGTCCAAGGCCGAGAAAGGCGGGAGTAACCGCAGATTCTACTGTGCACGCTGTCACCGGCGTGCACGGGTACACGGATGGACACGTATGAAGAAGGAAGTTGACAGGATCAACAGGATTGACAGGATATACAGGAGAAGAGATTAGCCCGATTTGAATTTCGATTGATTGTCTTGCGGATCATCCTGTTGATCATGTAAATCCTGTCTGTGCCCATCTGTGTGAGCGTACGCGGTTTTCGCGTACGCCCGAATCCGTGGTTAATTCTTTTCTTCGCCTGCCCGGTTTTTCAACCCGTACCAGTCAACCTTGCGGGTCAACACCATCAGGAGCGCCAGCACTGAGAATACTCCAAGAGCTCCAACAAGCAGGGCGTAATCCTGTGACAAAAGCAGGGCATACAAGAAGAAATAGAACGCGGCAATTATGCCGCCAAAAAACAGCGTGCGCGGCACTGATTTCAAGATTGCGGCTGTGTAGAATGATGTAAGCAATGTTGTCAATCCTGCCGCGGCCAGGTATGCAAAATCAAAGCCTGAGTGTTCAGAAAGAGAAATCAGGAGAAGATAGAATACCACG
The DNA here is from genome assembly GCA_003818675.1 of Spirochaetaceae bacterium. Next base: position 849 of record RPPD01000310.1, on the reverse strand, counting down.
TTTGCCACGCCTACAAGAAAATACTGGACAAGATGTATTCTGATTTTTGCAAAAAGTTCAAAAAGGAGCAGGCTGATGAACGGGACAAGCAGAAACAGTATTCCGTACTTTGCCGAGCGGTCGGATTTGACATATGCATCCACCGGGATCATGAGCTTGACTCCAAAGTATTTGCCGTCGCTCTGCTCAACAGCCCTGTCTTGCTCCCAATCAGAATAATTGTAACGCGCGGGACCGGTAAAACAGCTGGATAGTTCGTTTGACTTGATCCGCTCCGGTATATAACGGAATCCAATGAGGTTCCAGTTTGCGCTGAAACCTTTGTCGTCAATGGTTCTTTGCGTGGGAAGCGGGGGGCCGAAGAAACTCGGGTCCTGCCATGTGGATGTCAGTTTCACGCTCATGTCAGGCGCAACAGGCACGAAGGCAAGCGACTGCCCGCCCTTGAGTTTCAGGTCAAGTGAAAAATCTATCGGCTTATCCGAGAAACGCCTATTTGAAAGATCCAGGGAAGAGCTCAAAGTAAAGGAGTACGGGCCTTTGTGATCGCGCTCGGATTCAAATATAACCTTTCTGCCGTCCACGACAGCGCTCGCCTGTTCGCGCAGTCCAAGCGGGCTTTTAAAACTGAGAATGACACGGGCCAGGTCCCAGCGGATGTATCTGGATTCTACGGCAAGCCCGTTAAACGACGGTACTGAAATTGAACCTGATACAGACAGGTCTGAATTGTATACCGCCACATTGTAGATACTGCGATGCAGGATGGACGGATCGATGTTGCCCGTGACTGAAAATGTGTCCGGCATAAAGACCATGTACTGGGTTGTCGAGTTTTCAAGATACGGT
>RPPD01000309.1 GCA_003818675.1 Spirochaetaceae bacterium | reverse complement strand
GAAGGCATGATCCAGCGCTTGCCTCTGATTTGCGTGGTGAATTGAAGCGCACCATATCTGAAGAAAACTTCTACAGGCTCTCACCTTCCGACAATCTGCAGTATGTGAAAGCGCCCATTCTTCTCCAGCATGGGACAAAGGATGAATCAGTCCCGTATGACTGGAGCGTCATGTTTGAAAAGAAACTGGTCGCAGCAGGGATAGAGCACAGGTTTTTGACATGGCAGGGACAGAATCACAATCTGTCAAGGGTCCAGTCTGCAGCACTTGCCAAGGATGCGGAGTTCTTCCGCGAAAACCTTAAAAAATAGAAACAGGGGATTAATTGTGTTGGGTGGTGGCCCAAAAGCCTCCTGCTTATTTTTTGTATGGAGCCTTTTTGGGAACCCCCTATACAAACGGCATGAAAAATAATAGGGTGAAGTCGCCATGAAGGATATAGAAAAACGCATAAACCGTGGACTTTTGGAAATAAAACCCTATGAACCTGGTAAAACCGTATACGAAGTCGCACAGGAGCGCGGAATCTCAGACATAATAAAACTCGCATCCAATGAAAACCCGTACGGAATGTCAGGTGCGGCGAAAAAGGCGCTTGGCGAGCATGCCGCCGAGGGATTTGCTTACCCTGAAGTGACTACCGCCAGATTCAGGAACGAGCTTGCAAAACAGACCGGGCTTGATCCGGACATGATCATAACCGGGAATGGCGGTGACGGCATCATATACGCCCTCGCCATGACACTATTGAATGAAGGTGATGAAGCCATCATCCCAGAAATCACATTCCCGTATTACGAGATTGCGGTCAAGGCCATGCGCGGAACAATTGTCCGCTCTGCAATGAAGGATTTGGCCATTGACACCGATGACATCCTTGCAAAGATAACACACGGTACAAAAATGATCTGGCTTGCAAATCCCAACAATCCGACAGGGTTGTATATCACGGGAAGCGCGTTCATGGAATTCCTGAGAAAGGTCCCGGACAATGTCTTTGTCATTCATGACGAGGTCTACGCGGATTTCGCAGGCAAATCAGTGTTCCCGGACACGATCCCGCTCCTCATGAAAGGCAGGGAAAACCTGTTCATCATCCGGAGTTTTTCCAAGGTTTACGGTCTTGCCGGCGTACGGCTCGGCTGGGGCGCCGGGGACAAAGACCTTGTGAAAATGATGTACAGGGTGAGGCCGCCCTTTGACGTATCGGTGCTTGCCGAGATTGCGGGCCTGGCGGCGCTCACGGACAGGGATTTTTATTCAAGGACAATAGCCCTCACTAATGAGGAGAAGATGTATTATTATAAGGAGCTGGAGAAAAGAAAACTGAAGTTCCTCCCGAGCCAGACCAATTTTGTCCTGATTGACGCAAACATCGATTCACGAAGGCTTGCAGACGAACTCGCGGGAAAGGGAGTCATTGTCAGACCCTGTGCCGGATATGGGCTTGCTACTTACATCAGGGTTACTGTCGGAACCCGAAACCAGAATGAACGTTTTTTCAGGGCGCTTGACGAGGTGAAGGGAAAATGAAATCTCACGGACTTATTATCCTGGCGCTCCTGGTTGCCGCAATATCCTTGCCGGGTTGCTCTGACAACCCGCCGCAGATTTTGGAATCAGAATGGCGCATGACACTTCTTTACAACCGTGTTCTTGGCACGGGTTATCAGAAGCTTTCCGTTTTTGTTCGAGCAGATGACAAGGACGGGACAGAGGACCTGGCGGCGATACATGTCGTTAATGACGAAGCTGAACTCTATTGGACCATCCCCCAGGAAAGTTGGGAGAGTGCACAGCAGCGGGGTAACAACTGGGTGGGGAGCAACAGCATTGTCATGCAGGACAATACTCCGTTCCCTGTCGGTTCCTACAGGGTGCTTCTAACGGACAAAAGCGGAAAAAGCGTGGAGACTTCCTTTTACCTGAAGCGCCAGAATACAGAGACCAACAGTGCCAGGTTGCCTTCAGTGAATGCAGGGGATGGAAAAATATCAATTTCAGGGGACATACAGTCGCCGGAATTGTGGATCTATGATACAAATGACCAGTTTTTATTCAGCATTCAGGCATCCCAGCTTTCAGTGGAAGTACAGTCAATTACCGGAAAGAACAAGGACCTGGAATCCGGATTTTCATATTATATCAGTGGCAAGGACCGTGACGGATATTATCATCTCACTGTTGGGCCCTACTATTATTCCCCATAAAAACGGGGAGACCCGCGGCAAGTAACTTACCGCCAGGTTTTGTGACATTTTCTATTTCAGAAAGCGGATACCCACAAAGAATTCAGGAACCACACTGCACGGTCCCCTGTTGTCAAACGGAAATTCAAACAGGGCATCTGCAACCTTGGACACATCATAGTAAAAGCGCGGAGTATAAAGCTGAAAATCCACGCCTGCGAATAAACCAAGAAAATCAGAGAAGTCAAATCCTGCCTTTATTCGCAGATGACCAAGCAGGCTCTTCTCCCATGAAAAATCACCGGTATTTACCGCTGGATTGTGAATATATGTGAGAATTGTGTCTGTATCGAGGTAAAATTTGTCCGCGGGCAGATGGATACCCCACCCAATTCAAAACTGCCGCAAATCTGTTTCAATGGATGCATCGAAACAACCCATGAAGATGGAATAAAAATATTCAGTACCAAATTTAAACGCGAGATTGGTGACCGAATCAGGCCCCGCCCAAAGTTCAAAGTCATGTATTCCGTGTAAACTGAAATTGAAAAGACCAATCGCTGCGCCATTGTTGACTTCAGAAATGTTGATAAGGCCAATTTGAAGCCCAGTGACATTTTTTCCGGAATTGAAAAGTCCAATTTGGGCGCCTGTAATGTCCCGGGCGCTGTTGTAGAAAGCGGACAATTGTACGCCGTGGACTGATTGGGCTTTGTTGAAAATACCTGCAACCATTGCACCCCTGGAATCATTTTGAACCATGTTGTAGATGCCTGAAAGTGAAAATCCAGTAAGGCTTTCAGAAACGGCGGAACCGACAATGGAGAACATGAAGCCTTCAACAACTGTGGAAGAGCCTACAGTCAGATTGAGGGACAAGTGCGTAAGTGAATCCGGGGATTCTCTTGGATACCTGACATTAGGAAAAAGGGACAATGAAACATGTTCACGTATCAAGTGGGGCGCGATTTTTTCTGATGGATTTTCCCGGTCACCGCGTGCTGTTACCGTTTCACTCTGAATGGATTTCATTTCGCCTGATTCGAGTCTCGCATGTTTTCCGGATGGAAGCCCCACAGAAGCCTCAAAGAGTTTGTCCTGTGTTTCCACAAGAACGGTGTAGTTTCCGGGAGAGAGCCCTACCTCCATTGGAGATCCGGCTGTTTTTTTCAGTTCAACGACGAGGTCTCCCCTGGAATTGCGGATGAAAAGCTGTCCTGCAATCTGTTCGGCAAAAATAATGCTTGAAGAAGTGACACGAAGGTCGGTGAGAACCAGGTCGCCGGTGCCGGAGAGCTGGATGTCATATGACGGATGCTGGGCCCCGTACTGGGTTTTTTCTGTCTGCGCGAGCGTCTCTGTGAAGGCATAATGATATGCTTCATTTAATGTAACCACTCCGTCAAGAGTTGCATCTGCGCCGCCGCGCATGCCCGAGACAAGATAGTGCGTGAAAAAGGAGGCGCCAACCCTGTCTGATTCCTGCGCAGCCTCGTTTTCAGAGCTGGAGGTGAGAAATGCATAACCCTTCATTTCAGTGGATGAGTCCACCAGGAATGGAGGCTGTCTTGTTCCGCCCTTGGTGCGGATGAACACGCCGGATGCG
>RPPD01000308.1 GCA_003818675.1 Spirochaetaceae bacterium | reverse complement strand
TCAATGCCGGAATCGCGGCGCTGGTGACCGCGATCATGATCGGAAAGAGGAAATACCTGAAACCGGCACCTCCGCATAATCTTACTTACACGCTTATTGGCGCCGCCATGCTATGGTTCGGCTGGTTCGGATTCAATGCGGGAAGCGGCCTGGCGGCTGATAATGTCGCGGCCAATGCATTCCTTGTGACCAATATCGCCGCGGCAACCGCCGCTCTGGCCTGGGGCGCCATAGACTGGTTCATGCACAAAAAGCCGACCATTCTGGGGATCGTCACCGGAGCCGTGGCCGGATTGGTGGCAATCACTCCTGCGGCAGGTTTTGTGGACATTATAGGCGCCATCGCCATCGGCGCGGGTGTCAGCCTCATCTGCTACTTTTTTGTGGTATTTATCAAAGCACGTTTCGGTTATGACGATGCCCTGGACGCCTTTGGGGTTCATGGCATAGGGGGGATCTGGGGAGCCCTGGCCACTGGTCTCTTTGCCACTCCTGTTATCCAGTATGCCACAGGGGCAAGTTATTCCGGGCTGTTTGCCGGCAACCTGAACCAGTTCCTGGTCCAGGTTGTTGGCATAGGCGCGGTGGCGGCGTATTCCTTTGTAGTCACATTCATCATCTTCAAGGTCATAGACCTTACGATCAAGGTAAGGGTCACCGAGAAGGCCGAGGCAATGGGTCTCGACATCACCCAGCACAATGAACGCGCTACTACAATGATAGAGTAAAGGGGGAAAGGATGAAATTGATCATAGCCATTATACAGCCGCACAGGTTCGAGGCTGTAAAAGAGGAATTATACAAAGCGGAAGTTAACTTGATGACCGTCAGTGAAGTCCTGGGTCACGGCAGACAAATGGGCGTGACGGAAATTTATCGGGGTACCCAGGAATCCGGCAATCTTTTACGAAAGATCCGCCTGGAAATCGCCGTAAATGATAATTTTGTCAAACCGACCATCTCGGCCATTCAAAAGGCCGCTCGTACAGGTGAAGTCGGAGACGGAAAGATATTTGTGCTGGATCTCCCTGAATGCATACGGATACGCACGGGCGAGACCGGAAATGAAGCAATCGGTTGAATATATTTTTTTACAGGAGAATCAAATGGAACGAATTATTGACTTTACAAAAAAGCCGGTAACGGAAATCTACGGCAGTCACTGCTTCAATGACGCGGTGATGAAGGAGCGGCTCCAGAAAACCGTCTACAAGGCCGTAAAAAACATCCAGGAGGGCAAGGCTGAACTCACCCTGGAGATCGCCGACATCGTGGCCATGGCGATGAAAGACTGGGCAATAGAAAACGGCGCCACGCACTTCACGCACTGGTTCCAGCCTTTGACAGGGCTCACCGCGGAAAAGCACGACTCGTTCATATCGCCCACTCAGGACGGCAAAGTCAACATGGAGTTTTCCGGAAAAGAGCTCATAAAGGGAGAACCTGACGCCTCCAGTTTTCCCTCTGGCGGACTGCGCTCCACATTTGAGGCCAGGGGATACACTGCATGGGACACAACATCTCCGGCCTTTCTGAAAGAGGACAATACCGGCGTCACTCTCTATATCCCAACGGCCTTCATCTCGTTTACTGGAGAGGCTCTGGACAAAAAGGTCCCGCTCCTGAGATCAATGGAGGCGCTTTCAAAGCAGGCGATGCGGGTGCTCCGCGCGCTTGGCAATACAACGTCAGAGCGGGTCGTCACAACCGTGGGACCGGAGCAGGAATATTTCCTCGTGGACAAGGAGTACTGGGAGCAGAGGCCTGATCTCATGCTCTCGGGACGCACACTCTTTGGCTCCATGCCTTCAAAGGGACAGGAGCTGGAAGATCATTACTTCGGCTCAATCAAGGAACGTGTCGCGGATTTCATGCGCGAGCTCAACTTTGAACTCTGGAAACTCGGCATTTCCGCCAAGACCCAGCACAACGAGGTCGCGCCCAACCAGTTTGAACTCGCCCCGATCTTTGATGTTTCGAATGTCGCTGCTGACAGGAACCAGCTCGTCATGGAGACCATGCAGAAGGTGGCTGGACGCCACGGCCTAGTGGCCCTGCTGCATGAAAAGCCCTTTGCCGGTGTAAACGGTTCGGGCAAGCACAACAACTGGTCCATGGGGACAAACGACGGCCAGAATCTCCTTGACCCGGGAGCAAACCCTTCGGCGAACGCGCAGTTTTTGCTCTTTCTTTCCGCAGTGCTCAAGGCGGTTGACACCTACTCGTCATTGCTGCGCGTTTCCGCGGCCAATCCCGGGAACGACCATAGGCTCGGCGCAAACGAGGCGCCGCCGGCAATCGTCTCTGTATTTCTGGGAGAACAGCTTGAGGAGATCCTGTCAAACCTGGCCGAAGGGAAGCCTGCAAAGAACGCGCATGGCCAGAAGCTTCAGCTCGGCGTCTCGGCTCTGCCCCTGCTGCCGAAGGACCTCACTGACCGCAACCGCACCTCGCCATTTGCCTTTACCGGCAACAAGTTCGAGTTTCGCATGGTGCCTTCCTCGGAATCCATTGCCGAGCCAAACGTTGTGCTCAACTCCATTGTCGCGGATATTCTAATGGAAATCGCGGACATGCTTGAAAAATCCGCTGACAGGAACAAGTCCATCCAGGAATATGTGATCAACACATACAAAAAACACCACAAGATCATTTTCAATGGCAACAATTATTCGGAAGATTGGCTTGCGGAAGCGGAAAAACGCGGCCTGCCCAACATCCGCGCAACCGTGGATGCCCTCCCTGTGCTTGTGGAAAAATCAACGGTCGAGCTTTTTGGACGGCACAGGGTATATACGAAAAAAGAACTTGAGTCGCGCTTCCACATCTCGCTCGAGCGCTATTCAAAACAGATCAACATAGAAGCGCAGCTCATGATCTCGATGGCGACACGGGACATTCTCCCTTCATGTGTGGAATATATGGCCACACTCGCTGGTGGAATCACCGGGATAAAGGGAGTTGTTGTCAAGGCGGCCACAGGTGGCCTGGAAACGCTCCTTGCAGACATCTGCACCGATGTGGACGCGCTGAAGATGCAGATCATTGCGCTTGAGAAGGCGCATATTGATGCACAGAAGACAGATGATGTGCAGGCGCAGGCCCTGGTTTTCCGTGAAAAGGTTTTCCCGGCAATGGCCGCGCTCCGTGAACCCGCGGACCGCCTGGAACGGCTTGTCGCCAGGGAATACTGGCCTTTCCCGACCTACGAGGATCTGCTTTTCAGGTTGTAGGAAACAGTTGAGTGTCCTTTCAGCCCGCCGACAGGTTATCAAGAGACTGGTGGCGGGTTTTTTATTGAAGGTAAAAAACAGCTTCCTGGTCTATTGTATTGGCCGCGAGATACAGGTTCTTTCCTGTGTCGTCTGTTTTCATGCTGTTTATCGGGAAATCCATCACGCGCACAACCCTCTCCCATGAAGCGGCTTCGGGCAGGATTTTTGCAAGGCTGTTCGGTGATTGGGTCAGAAATGTCTCATCGAACAGGTATTTTTCCCTGTCAGGGTAAATCGCCATATAGAGAATTCCGGTTTCAACCAGGTCATTGAAAAAATGCGTGCCCAGCGATACATCCGGGATAAGCCCGGAGTGCATTTTCGCCACTTCACAGAGAATACGGACAGTGTTGATCTCGGAGAAACTCACGGGTACGCCCAGGGCGGGTGTGGTTGTGCCCCAGCGGCCTGGGCCCACGAGCGCAATCACAGGTGTGCCGTTTCCTCCGGCCGGCCATGCGTGGTTAATCCGGCCGATCAGGCGTGCGATTGCATAGCAATCCTGCAGCGGAAGACCGGCATAGGTTTCG
>RPPD01000307.1 GCA_003818675.1 Spirochaetaceae bacterium | reverse complement strand
TTTTTTGCGTTCCGCGATACGGTCAGCAACATATTTTCCCCGCTCTGCCTGTGTCATGGACTGCATCGCTGGCGGAAGCTCCTCAGTCTTGATGTCAGAAAGCTTTACTTCACCATTGGCAACTCTATCAATAAGCTCGTTGCCTCCAAGGAAATTGGATTTGCCCGCTTCCGAAAGATTATAAGCCATGCGCTGTGCTACTACTGAATCAGCAGAGCCTGACTTGACCGCGTCGCCAGTGCGTTCGCGGGCTTCACTCTCCTTCTTTGCCTCGGCATCGCCATAATAGACACGAGTGTCATCATATTTTTCCGCGAGCTCGGCAATATCCTTGTCAAAGGGAGTGTCATAGTGCGTGTGAACCATTGAACCATCAATCATGAAATACTGGCCGTTTGTAAGCGAAGCGATTTCCTTCCAAACAGGTATTGTTTGGGCAAGCGGCCCCATCTGTATGGTGTTGATGATAATGCCCTTTTCCTTCGCACTGCGGCATGTCTCCTGATATTTAACATCGTTGGAATAGTCCATGTGGGGTGGCCAGTCGCCCACGAGAAAAATGACGCGATAGGTTTCAGGATCTTTATCCCATTCCAGTTTTGTCACAGCCTCATTAAGCGCCTGGTTGACGCTCTCCTCACCGTCGCCTCCGCCTCCTGCGGCATAACTCATCAAATCCGCATAGACTTTGTCAATGTCAAATGAAAGCGAGGTAAATTTGGTAATGTATTCATCCCCGCGGTCCCTGTAGCCAACAAGTCCCATGGAAATATCCGGGGCAGGTTTTGCCGTAGCGAGTGTGCTGGCTATTGCCCAGATCTTGTCCTTGGCTGCCTGGATCAGACCTGACATGCTTCCTGTTGTGTCAAGCACAAACACAACCTGAACACGCGGCTTTTTCGCGTTTTCTGCTCCAAGCAGTCCTGCTGACAAGAGTACTGCAATGCAAAAATAAAGATAAAGCAGTTTTTTCATACTAACTCCTTTCACGGTATTTATTTACATATTTTATCCTTGCCGGATTGACTTGTTGTCATGGTGAAGTAAAACCTTGTAAAAAAATGTAAACACAATTGTGTTTCAATGCTATAATCCGGCCATTATGGTGACCGGCATCAGAAAGAAATTTGACCGTATCAAGAATTTGAATCCCGATATACTTTTTTTTCTTGTCGCATTGGCGTTCATTGGTTTTTCACAGGGGCTTGTGGAATCCACATTCAACAATTTCCTGAAGAATACATTCAGTATCAGTGACCTTGAGCGTTCGATGCTTGAGCTTCCACGTGAAACACCAGGATTCCTGACCGCATTCATCTCTGCATTATTTTTTCTGTTTGGACCAAGAAGAACTGCTGTACTCGCAAACCTTATTGCCGCCATAGGGATTCTACTGATAGGCATTTTTTCCCTTGATTTTTCGGTCATGCTTGTCTGGCTGTTCATATTCAGCATTGGCCAGCACCTTTTCCTGCCGCTAAACTCCAGCCTGGGAATAGACCTGGCACCTGCCGGAAAGCACGGTAAACGGCTCGGACAATTCTCAGGCGTACTGAATCTTGCCACAATCCTTGGCAGCCTGGTCATTTTCTTTGGTTTCATGTTTTTGAAGCTTGATTTCAGGGTCTCTTACATAATCGCCGCTGCGAGTTATTTCCTCGCAGCCTGTTTTCTCTTTATCATGAAACCCGACAAACCCGTGCCAAGCCACTTGAAGCTGAAACTGAAAAAAGAATACAAACTCTACTACTGGCTCACTGTACTCTACGGAACACGGAAGCAGATATTCCTTACCTTTGCCCCCTGGGTAATTGTCAAGGTATACAGGCAGGAAACAACACTTGTCGCGATGCTTCTTTTTATCGCAGGTTTTACGGGCATTTTTTTCAAGCCTTTTCTGGGAAGATTGATAGACAAGCTTGGCGAGCGGTTTATCCTCGCATCTGAAGCCGCAGTCCTTGTTTTTGTCTGTCTCGGTTACGGTTTTGCAAGAACGCTGTTTGATGATTCAACAGCCCTTATTTTGGCATGCATCTGTTATGTCCTGGATTACCTGCTTATGTCAGTTTCCATGGCGCGAGCCACATATCTTAAAAAGATAGCGACTGATCCAGACGAGGTGGCTCCAACATTAAGCATGGCCACTACAATTGACCATGTCTTTTCCATTGCGATAGCGTTGTTAGGCGGTGTACTCTGGGCTTATCTTGGATTTGAAACAGTGTTTTTAACTGGCGCTATTATCGCCATTGTAAACTTCTTTTCCGCACTGCGGATCAGGATTCCCAACAGGACAGAAAATCCAGAACATTCCCTTTGACATTTCACGCCCTATTAGTCCTGCTATTCCTTCAGGTCAATGTTGAAATCTGTCTGCACCCTGTTGCCCGTACTGTCCACAATGGCCAGGGAATGCGCACCCTTTGGAAGCTCTACCGGCAACACATGATTTTCAACTGTTGTTCCAAAATAAACACCATCAATATACCAGTATAAACGCTGGCTTGAATCCCTGTGCGCTGCGCGAAGTACCAGATGCTCAAGTGCGCCTGAATAATCACGCGGTATCCATAATCTGGCATTCTGGGAAGGATAAATCACCTGTAACGGATTTGTCCCTGTCAATTCAAGACAATATGGATTGTGCGGCGGGACATGGGGTATGATTTTTCCATTTTCACGAAGAAACTGCATTACATCCGGTGTATAGACAAGAATGGATTCCCTTTTATAATGACCCGGCTCCCAGCACCTTGAACATACCTGAAACTCCCCGGTGTCATCCACATAGATCCCAATGTGATATGGACAGATTGGAAGAGTTGGCTGTGATGCGGGTGCATCCACAAATGAAGTCTTTAAACAGTCCGGCCCGGCCAGATAACCTGTCTCTGAACAGATTTCAATCTTCTTCAGATCATCCTCCGGACGCTGGAACCATGCGAGTGACGGATTTTTTGGCAGTGAGTTAAAAATGTCGAGCATCAGGGATCCTGCCATCTCCCCGCTCTTCAGGTTTGCGTTTCCCTCACCAGTGAAATTTCCTATCCAGATCGCCACAGTCCATTCAGGTGTGACACCTATTGCCCAGGCATCACGCTGACCAAAACTTGTTCCTGTCTTCCAGGCGATGGGCCATTGATTGTTGTATTGTTCCCAGTAATATTCCGCGCCGGGACGTTTCAGGTCGTTTAAAATCTGGAGTGTCATATAACATGCCCCGCGGCTTATGAGTCTTTCCGGACCTTTTTGTATTTGATAATTTTCCCGTTCAATTATTGTAATGGGTTCAAATTCCCCCAATCGCGCGAGCCCCCTGTATGCGGCTGCCAGCTCAAAAAGATTTGCTTCTGCACCACCTATAATCAGCGGCAGACCGTAGTCATCGGCATGCCTGAAAAGCGTGGTAATCCCGGCATTCCGCAGAAACAGATAGAATCTGTACAACCCATACCTGTTCAGAACGCGGACAGCTGGTACGTTTAAGGAACGAACGAGAGCTTCGTGCACTGTCACCAGCCCATTATAACCTGATAATTCATTTGACGGAGAAAACGCACCAAAATGTGTTGGTATATCCTTCAGAATGCTCTGCGGCAAGAGTTCACCCTCATCCATACACAGTGCATATAGAAACGGTTTTAATATTGATCCTGTTGAACGGGGAGCCATTACACCATCTACCTGGCCTTGTGTTCGTACACTGTAAAAATCCTGCGAGCCCACATAGGCACGGACCTTCCCGGTCTGGTTCTCCACAACCAGAGCAGCTCCGTTTTTTATTCCAAAAGAAGACAAGTAACGCAGGTGGTCGTTGAC
>RPPD01000306.1 GCA_003818675.1 Spirochaetaceae bacterium | reverse complement strand
ATAAAGAAGGCGTGAACGACGTTTGTTTTTCAGATGTGTCTTTGAGTGTATCCGGAAATAAAATAATGGTCCTCTCAGGTGATTCTGGCATTGGAAAAACCACCTTCATAAGGCTGGCCGCCTGCCTTTTAGTCCCTGACTTTGGCTTTGTGCAATCTGAAAAACCCTTTTCCTTTCTCTTCCAGGATGACCGTCTTCTCCCCTGGCATACTGTCGCGGGTAACTGCGCACTTCCCCTTTTGGCATCTGGAACCGGGAAACCCATATCCTATGCACATTCCTTGTCACTCCTGTCTAATGTAGGGCTCGAAGATGCAATGGACAAGTTTCCTGACGAGCTTTCAGGCGGCATGAAGCGCAGGGTATGTCTTGCAAGGTGTTTTGCCCGCAATCCAAAAGCCCTGTTTTTGGACGAACCATTCAACGGGCTTCAAAAAAAAGCGCGTATGCAGTTATGGCAGGTGTTCCTTGAATTATGGGGAAAAAATCCTTGCCCCGCCATCATTGTCACGCACTATCCGGAGGAAATCCCTTCAGGGAAGCAGTTTCTTTTCTACTCAATTTCAGGTCATCCCGCCAGGCTTGAGAAAATGCGCCCAAAGCGATATAATCATTAAAAGGAATGCTTTAGGCCTTTAATCTTTTCATCAGAATCAGCCTAAAAATTCCGATAGTGTAAATATGAAAAAGACAGCTTTGTTCATCTCCATGGTTATGCTTCTCGCAAGCTCAATTCCTGCCCAGGAATCTGCTCCTGAAGTGTTTGCACCCTTTGTCTCAAGGATCAATGTCAAAGAGGAAAACGGCAAAATCATCATAACCTGGAAAAACTCAGACGACGTGGAAGGATACAAGCAAATATTCCGCCATACCGAGGAAATAACCGAGACAAACATATCACGTGCCCAAATGATAACACGGGTTGGTCCTTCCGCGGATTCCTTCATAGACACTCCGCCTGCCAACCAGACGGTTTTCTATGCTGTCCTTCTTGAGGCTTCTGGAGGTGGTGCATATGTTGTTCTAATACCCTTCAGGAACAAGACAGCTGCCGGTATTAAACTTGCAGGCGCGGGTGCGCCTTCGGGACCAGATGCACGTATAACAGGGCTCCTGGCAACTGTTTCTGGCAATACCGTGATAATCCAGTTCACCAATTCACAGATTTCACGCGATATCATATTATACAGAAGTACAAAACCCATTTTAACTGACAAAGACCTTACTGAAGCTACCTACTCAGTGCTGGTCAAGGGAGATTCTGGCAAGGTAAACGACGCACCTGTCGCTGGAATTGATTATTACTATGCCATGGCCGATGCACTGCTGGTTCAAACTGGAAAGGCAGTTTTTGTTCAGGGTGAAAGCTCAACTATAAGACCCGTGCAAATTCCTATATCCAGTACCGATATAACATCTGACAGCTATGTCTCCCGCGGCTATCCGCTTCCAGCGCCAAATATCATGTACGGGGTAGAATCCGGAAAGCTCATACTGCCACCACTCCCTTTTCTTTTGCCAATGGAAACCGACTTGTCAGAAACGACAATTGTTCGCGTTGATTCAATGATACAGAAAATATCTTTCCCGAAACCTGTAATGACTTTTGAAACCCTTCCCCTTGAGGCTTCGGAAAATACACAGGGGGAAGACAAAACTTTACGGCTTATAGTTACGGATCTGCTGCAAAAGGGACTGTATGACGAAGGCCTTGCCGGCCTTGATGAGTATATTTCAACAGCTCATGAAAAGGCAGCCACTTCACGCGCATTTTTCTACCGCGGCCAAACCCGTTTTTTTCTTAAGCAGTACAAGGATTCTCTTCTTGATTTTGTCATGGCCGAGGAAATAAATTATCTTGAAACACAGAAATGGATTGCAGCCTGCTTTGAAAATCTTCCGCAGTCCTCTGCAAGATAGCTTTATAATCAGCAATCATGCCCGTTCTATGGACAATTCAATCATTCCCTCCCAGACACCTTCCGGGGCGATGGAAAGCTTCCAGGATAACAGATCGCACATATGCTGATAGACATCTTCGATTTTTCCTTCATTCATGACTTGTGCGAATTGGGCCTGATGCCAAAGAGTGTACGCCTGCTCCGAGGATATCCTTACAATTGTTCCATGACGCTTATCCTCGTATACCATTTCTTTTACACCTGAGCGTTCCTCCGAGATTGCGTCAATGCCAGGTGCGCTTTTCTTTGTGGCATCTGTTATTGATACCGAGTCCCTCTCAAATGACGGCAGAGACAAATTAATCTCTGAGGCAAATGTTGTTTCCATAGTCAATTCTGAATTATTTTTTATAGAGTAACTTACCTGTAGCATATTTTTTTTGAATGAATATTTTTTTGTTATCGTAACGGGAAAATGCTGGTTATGAATAAATATTGAAGTTTTGTATTCAAATAAAATCTGCCGCTGTTCTCTTTTGAGATCCGTTACGGAATAAAGTGAATGCACCATATCGCCTTTAAGCGGGGAGAATGGATGTTTCCATTGCGAAAATACAAGGTCTGCAGGAATAAAATGATCACAAAAAATGCGTTTTTGATACGAGTCTATGCTTTTGCACAGCGCTGTATGATAATGCTCCCTTTTCCTGGTTACAGTGTTTGCATAGTTGTAGAGTACAGGAATGTAATCCAGTTCAAAAACCGTTGCGCCTCGTGTATGAACGTATACATTCATATCATTGGACTGGTACAACAGCTCGTTCTCACCGTCAAAATCAAAATCAGTACTGATGATTGATGAAAAAAAGACACCCTTTATCCTGGAAAGCTTTTCAGCGCTTATCAGGTTCCTGTACATTTCCTCGCGGAGCGCGGTACTGTAAATTCCGCAGTGTCCCCCATGCCAGTAACCGAAATGACTTTGCGATTTCCAAAGTTCTTCCCTTGCATTATTCTTGCGATATTTGTCTCCTTTTAACTGCTGGAGACTTACATTTGTATACATCATTTTTCCGTATAGCAGGTTTGCTTCATCATATTTGGTCAGTATCTGCTTGAATGATACATTACGCCCATCCAATTTATTTATTCCATTGCGGTCATTAAGTGCATTTTTCAAGCTGCTTGAATAATCGCCTGATACATATACCTTTCTCACAATCTTGTTTTTTTTCAGATATTCAGAGGGGATAACCGGGATGATCGCATTCCTGTTTCGTGACAACATACCGCATAAATCTTTAAGCCAGAAACGCTTTGTCTTTGTTATTTGGCTTGTATACTGTTTCTTGAATGTGCCCCCGTCAAAAAAAACAGCTGTTACTGTATCCTTATCCCTGGCAGCACGATTTTTTATGGACCTTAATGCAGTGTTTGGGGTTTGCCTGAATCCGCGTGACATGATTGATGAATCAAGGGGAAAAACCGTTATATTTTTACCCTGTTCTTCAACCAAGTACGGAAAATACAGCTGATCCTCAGAAACTCCAGCTGAGAAAAGTGAGTAATCATTCAAAAAACTGTATTCAAGACCGCAGCTTCTTACTATGTTGGGCATTTGTGAATCCCACATTTGCTCTGGCGACCAGAATCCTCTCGGCCTTTTCCCAAACCTTGAACGTACATAGGTCGTAAACATTTCTATCTGCCCCAGTTTGTCCGCGACAGGTATCAGGGGAAATGCAGGATCATAGTATCCGCCACCCAGTATTTCCACCTGTTTTCTCTTGATCATTTCATCAATAATGTTTATGCACTCAGGATGGTGTTTCTCCAGCAATTCAAGCGCAGTCCCGGAAAAATAAAGAACTGCAGGCAGCGTATCGAACTCATAAAGTGTGCTGAAAAAAGGTTTGTATGATT
>RPPD01000305.1 GCA_003818675.1 Spirochaetaceae bacterium | reverse complement strand
CTACACCAAGGGTGATGCCCTGCAAAGATCCAACAACCGAAAGCAGCGCGTCCTTTTCCTGATCTGTCTGGGTGTTTGCGATATTGATTTTCTCCACAACATCACTTATCGTACTGACAATTGTGGATATCTGTTCGGATATTTTATTCAGTGACATGTCTGTTGCTACTGCAAGTTTCCTGATTTCCTTTGCCACCACCTCGAAAGGCCTGCCTTGAACGCCAGCCCTGGCAGAAACAATGGAGGCATTTATGGAAAGGATGTTTATGCGTGAAGCGATATCTGACAGCATTTCAATGATGCCATGGATAGTCTGGGATTTTTCAAATAGCTGGGTAGCATAGGCGAGCGCGTCCTTTAAGGCTTCTGTTACAGCCTTTATCCCTGTCTGCACATTTTCTGATACCATGAAAGCATTCTTTGCAGACAGGGAGAGATTGTCCGCGATGTCAAAGGCCTTTTTTGTGCTCTCTGTGATAAAGGTCATGTTGCGGATCAATGCATCTGCCTCTTGTCTTGCGGTTTCCGGATTTATCTCACCCAACGAAAACATTTCACCCAGTTTTCCAAGCGCAGTCTGCATTTTCCGGAATTTCAACTTGTACTCAAGGAGTTCGGAAGAAGACGGGCTTTCTTTTGGAATGCTTTCAGGATTGTGCTGGCCGTTTGCAGCGGATAGACTTGTCTCAACCACCGATAAAGTTCCAGGTATTGGGCATTTTTCAGCTTCAGTAATTGTAATTTTATCCTCATTTTCAGCAACAACGTTCTGTTTCTGTTTTTGCAGAAACAGAAAAATGCCCATCATCCCGATTGCAGACAAGCCCATGGAAATGCCAGAAATTGCCCCTGAGCCTGAAAATTGCAAAGCCAGGCAGATTATGGCAAAAACCGCCATGAGGAAACTGCAAAGGGCGATTACGGTAAATATTTTACCTGACATAATGCTGGTTAAGATTTTATTCGATCTTGACTCCTCCAGGTACAAGGAATGTCAGGGTTGGAAGACTGGTAACCTGCCATGTTATATCCTTATTGTGGAGAATCTTGATGAGATATTTCTTGTCATCCGCAAGATCAGTCAGTTTCATGATCCATTTGGCCACGGCTTTAATGCCGCTTGAGTTAAGGAAGTTCAAGCCCCTGAAATCCGCGACAACCTCCTTCATTTTCTTTGAAGTAATTCCTTCATGAATCTTGCTGAAAAACGGATCCAAAAGTATGCTTGGATCTTCCATGTCTATGTCTCCATGAAGCTTGATCTGGAGTCCCTGCGGGATGTCTTCAACATCAATCTTTATTCTTTCCTGATTTATTGGTTCAATGTTAAATTTGTTCATGATCTGCTCCTTGCTTCATTGCATAATTCACTCTATGACGATGGAAAGGTTTACGGAATTATCCTCGATGGACAGGGAAAGGTCACCGCCTGTTTCATAACGTATTCTCGCAAGACCCAAATGACTTTTCCCGTCGCTTCGGATAGCCGCCTCTTTCATCTGGGCGATATACATCTGGAAAGGGTCTCCCTTAATGATATTGCTGTAAACATCCTTGAGTGTTTTTATGGATTCTGGATTGGAGGTGTTTTCCACGGATATAATGATTTTTTCCGTCTCTGGATACACGCGGATTACAACATGTGTCTCATCATGGGAGGCATACTTGACGGCATTTTCCAAAAGTTCACTGGCGGCCATGGCAATTTTATCCGCCTTTGTCTGATCCACTATGCTTATTGCCAGAAAGTTCTGGACAAAGCCGCGGACACAGGCTATATATTTCCACCTGGGTCCGAATTTGAGCTCAATATATCCTTCGTGTCCTGTCTTCTGGGTTTCTGCCATAGGTTCTCTCCTCTTTTATTAACTATATGGACTTTTAACCAATTTGCAAGTTTTTGGCAATATTTTTGATTGTAGTATGGCCCGGTTGATGACATGTACTGTCGTTCTGTGGCACAATGCGGAAAGCAAGGAGGATTGCCATGATAGTTGTCCATGTGCATGTCCATGTTAAAAATGATTCAATAGAAGCCTTTAAAAAGGCCAGCACCCAAAACGCCTCCGCTTCAATCATGGAACCCGGGATAGCCCGTTTTGACGTGGTTCAGGATATGGCAGATCCTGCCCGTTTTGTGTTGGTTGAAGCCTATAAAAGTCCTGAAGATCCTGGCCGCCACAAGGAAACCCCACACTATAAGAAATGGCGGGATACGGTGGAGCCGATGATGGCAGAACCAAGAAAGGGTGTGAAATTTCAACCAATATTTCCACATGAAAAAGACTGGTGAGCATGGAGTTCGGATTTTCAACAGCTGGCCAAATTGTATTTGGCAGGAATCAGGCTGAAACACTCCCTGGTTTGGCATCCGGGCTTGGGGAAAAGTACCTGATTGTAACTGGAAAAAGAAAGAATCTCGCAGAAAAGATAGCGGATGGCCTCATGGCAAGGGCATGCGAAGCTCTGCTTTTTACCGTTGACCATGAGCCAGATACACAGATTGTCGCATCAGGGATATCTGCTGCCAGAAAGGCAAAATGTGATGCGATTCTGGCTGTAGGCGGCGGAAGCGTGATTGATACAGGCAAAGCGATTGCAGCGCTTGTTCCAAACAAGGGCGAGCTGTTGGATTATCTGGAAGTCATTGGCAAGGCAAAACCCCTTGAAAAACCTGCACTTCCCATGATTGCGGTACCAACAACAGCCGGGACTGGTGCTGAAGTAACCTGCAATTCAGTGATAGCATCTTGTGAGCACAAGGTGAAAGTGAGTCTCAGGAGCCAAAGCATGTATCCGACTATCGCTTTGGTGGATCCGGTACTTACGCTTTCCCTTCCTCCGGATGTTACTGCGGCAAGCGGTTGTGACGCTCTTTCCCAGCTTGTGGAACCCTTTGTGTCAAACAAGGCCAATCCGTTAACAGATGCACTTTGCAGCATGGGACTTGCCTGTGTACGGGATTCCCTTCTTGAGTGTTTTCTTCATCCTGATGATCTTGATGCACGGGAAAACATGTGCCTGGCAAGCCTTTCCAGCGGGATAGCGCTTGCCAATGCAAAACTGGGAGCAGTGCATGGCATTGCAGGTCCCTTGGGCGGCATGATCGCAGCGCAACATGGTGCGCTTTGCGCAGCCCTGCTTGTTCCCGTGATGGAAATCAACCTGGCAGCGCTGAAAAAAACTGGTAATGCAGTGGGGCTGTACAAGTATGACGAGATAGGCAGGATTCTCTGCAAAGATCAGGATGCCCAGGCGATAGATGGAATCGCATGGTGTACCAGGCTTGCAGCCAGACTGTCCATATGCGGGCTTTCCGCCATCGGATTGCCTGAATCTGAAATAAAGACATTGGCTTCAAACGCGGCAAAGGCGTCCAGCATGAAGGGAAATCCTGTGGTACTTCAGGAAGAAGAAATAATTTCAATTATTGAAAAAGCGATGTAGCCTGGAAGGCGTGATTATCTCCGCCTGATGCTTCTCTGGCGGCGGCGTTGTTTCTTGCGGTCCAGTTCCTGCCGTCTGTGAATGGCGCAGTATCGATAGAACACGCCAGTTTTAGGATTTCTTTCCCTGACTTTAATTCCACAGTGCACGCAGATTCCGCGCGCTCTGCGCGACTCGTACAACCGTTTTGAGCGTTCCCTGTTTAAGAGAAGGGTCGGTTTTTTAACGATTATCCTGATTCCCATGTATTCATATTCACCGAATGCACTTGGGTGACAGGATGAAATCCGCTTCATCAGTACTTCAAGGGCTTTGTGGGTCAACGATTGCATGGTCCGCTCCTTTTACTTCTTTAAACAAATGCTTTTAGAAGTATTATATAGCTACAATGAAGTTTATTCACTTTTAGCGTGATT
>RPPD01000304.1 GCA_003818675.1 Spirochaetaceae bacterium | reverse complement strand
TCAACTGGAAGGATTTTTTCGAGGCCATGAGCCATGTTGAGCATATTCTCCGTAAAGATCCGGCTGGTGTGTACGCGAAAATGGATTTTACCACACGTGACAACTATCGGCACGTGATAGAAAAGATAGCCGTTGCGAGCAGATGTAGCGAGGAGCATGTGGCAGAGGCGGCAATCAGGCTTGCATCCGGGAGCCCGGGGCATGGCAACAGGCTCGCTCACGTCGGCTGCTTTCTGGTGGACAGGGAGCGCGCCTTATTGGAAAAGGCCGTGCATATGCGCCGGACACTCAAAGACAGGCTTGTCGCGTCAGGCAGGAAGGCGCCGCTGTTTTTTTATCTCGCTCCAATACTTCTGCTCACATCTGGTTTTACATTGCTTGTGTTATGGATTATCCCCGGACAGGAAACTGAAATCACGATACTGCTGTCGATTCTCATTTCACTTGTTACAAGTCAGCCAGCGCTGGCGCTTGTCAACTGGACCGCGAGTTTCCTGGTGAAGCCGCGTGTTTTGCCAAGGATGGATTTCCGTGAGGGAATACCAAAGCAATCATGCACCCTTGTGACAATACCGGCAATGCTCACGGGGGAACCGGAAATCCGTGAGCTTTTAAACAAACTGGAGGTTTGTTATCTCGCCAATAAGGCTCCCAATCTGTTCTTCAGCCTGATTACGGATTTCAAGGATGCGCCGCAAGAGCAGACGGGCGATGACGCGCGGTTGTTCCAGCTGGCCAAAAACGGCATGGAAGAATTGAACGGGAAATATTGCCAGGGGGACTTGAGACCATTTCTCTTTTTTCACCGGGAGAGGCGGTGGAATCCGCGCGAGAGGGTCTGGATGGGGTATGAGCGAAAGCGTGGGAAACTTGAAGCGCTGAACAGGGCATTGCGTGAATCGCAAACACCGGCGATTCTGGCAGCAGGCGATCCAACTGTGCTTCACCTGGTGAAATATGTACTGACACTAGATACCGATACCGTGCTTCCCCGCGACTCGGCCAGACTGTTGATTGAGACAATGGCGCATCCATTAAACAATCCCGTATATGATTCCGTGAAACACCGGATCACGCGCGGATATACGATACTGCAGCCGCGGGTTGTTTCGAGCCTCCCGGCTGCCCGCCGCTCAAGCTATGCGAGAATTTTCGGCCAGGATTTCGGAATAGACCCATACACAAGGGCAGTATCAGATGTCTACCAGGATCTTTTTCTGGAGGGTTCGTTTATCGGCAAGGGGATCTATGATGTCGATATGTTCATGGCTACGCTTGCGAATCGTTTGCCTGAGAACCGGATATTAAGCCATGACCTGCTGGAAGGCACGTACGGCCGGGCGGGTCTTGTCAGTGATGTACAGGTTGTCGAGGATTTTCCGGCAAGCTACAGTGAAGATATTTCACGGCGCCACCGCTGGATCAGGGGAGATTGGCAGATCGCCTCATGGCTCATGCCCCGAGTTCCAGGTTTTCAATGCAGGTCACAGAAAAATCCCGTATCAGCACTGTCGCGCTGGAAGATTTTTGACAACCTCCGGCGGAGCATTGTCCCCTCGGGATTGTTGCTCTTCATTATCACATGCTGGTTCCTACCGATTCCCTCATGGCTGGGGATAGCAATCATGGCGGGGATAATCCTGCTCCCGGTGCTGCCAGACACGTTCCGGAAGGCATTCCGGATTCCTGCAAAATACCCGCTCTCACTGCATGTCCTTTCATCACTGGAATCCATGGTCCGGCATCTTATTCAGGCGGTTTTTTTCTTTGTGGTTCTCCCGTTTGAAGCTTTCTTTAATCTGGACGCGATCTTCCGCACTGCCTGGCGAATGCTTTTCACAAGACGCAAACTGCTTGAATGGACAACGTCCGGGGAAGCAAAGCGACAGTCCTGTTTCCGTCTGAGAAGCTATTGCTCGCGCATGCTCGTTGTTCCCCTGCTCGCAGCAACGGCAATTATTTATTTCTTGTGCACTCATGGAATCACCTTCGAAATGTGGGGCGTTCTCGGTTTGTGGTTCTTGTCTCCTGCACTTGCATGGTGGACGGGCAGGCCCCTGGCCCGGCGAAAGGCAAAATTGTCCGACAGACAGATTGCGTATCTGCGCAAAATAAGCCGCAAGACCTGGCGCTTTTTTGAAACGCTTGTCACCACCGAAACCAACTGGCTTCCCCCGGATAATTACCAGGAGGAACCAAAAGAGATTGTGGCGCGCATGACTTCTCCCACGAACATCGGGTTGATGCTCCTGTCAAACCTGGGCGCATACGATCAGGGATATTTGTCAACAGGAATTTTAATTGACAGAATTGAAAAATCGTTCAGGACCCTGGAAAAGCTGGAGAGATTTCACGGGCACTTTTATAACTGGTATGATGTTGAGAGCCTGCAGGCGCTCTCGCCCCATTATGTCTCCACGGTGGACAGCGGGAACCTTGCCGGCTACCTTTTTGCATTGAGGGTCGGGCTTCAGGGGCTGGGGAGCCGGACGCTTTTCCAGCAGAGCACATGGAGAGGACTTGAGGATGTACTTGGCGTGATAGAAGGCCTTTGCCTGGATGAGGCACATGGACAGAGGCGGGGTATCTGTGAACTTCAGGAAACCCTGCGCGAAAGGGAAATGAGGTCCACTGGTCTTCGTGAAACCCTTGCTGATTTGAACGAATATGCGAACAGGCTGCTTGAGATAAAAAAGCTTTTTGCCAAGGATCTGTCCGCTGAAACAGACTGGTGGTTTCAAGTTTTCGCGGAGCAATGCAGGGATGTCGAGGAGGAGGTGATGTTCCTTGCTCCATGGCTTGTTGACTTGCAGGAACTTGAGGATACAAAAATTGAACTTTTAAGGGAACTGGACGCCAATTACACGCTTGATGCAATCAAAGAAATCTGTGTGCCGGAGGGCGTGTCTGTAAAAACAGCATCAAAGATAAAAAAGGGAAGCTCGCGCGCGCTGGAGCGGACCAACCGGTTGGAAAAACTGGTCCTTCAATGCACGGATTTTGCTGAGCAGGAGTATGATTTTCTGTTTGACCGGAAACGCAATCTCCTGACGATCGGATATAACGCGGACACACACCGGCGGGATGACAGTTTCTATGATCTGCTCGCATCCGAAGCCAGGCTCGCGAGTTTTATCGGGATAGCGAAAGGCAAACTGCCCGTGGACCACTGGTTTTCACTGGGCCGCCTGGTTCTTATCTGGAAAGGGAAAACGGTTCTCCTCTCATGGGGTGGTTCCATGTTCGAATACCTGATGCCTCTCCTGGTGTTGCCTGCCTACCAGAAGACGCTTCTGGAACAGTCAGCCGCCGCGGTTGTCGAGAAACAGATCGCATATGGCAAAAAACGGCTGGTCCCGTGGGGAATTTCCGAATCCGCTGAAAACGTGACTGACGCAAACCTGAAATACCAATACCGGTCCTTCGGTGTTCCTGAACTCGGGTTCAAGCGCGGACTGGCGGATGACCTGGTGATAGCGCCCTACGCGACAATACTGGCATTAATGGTAATGCCTGAAGAGGCGTGCGCAAATATGAAGCGGCTCTCTGCGCTGGGATTTGAAGGACGTTTTGGTTTTTACGAAGCCATTGATTACACGCAGAGCCGTTTGTCCATTGAGCAGAATCACGCTTTGATACGTTCCTTCATGGCCCATCACCAGGGCATCAGTTTTATTTCGTTACTGAATTATTTTCAGGACAATATCATGCAAAAACGTTTTGTATCCGATCCACTTTTTAAAGCCACGGTTCTTCTGCTGCAGGAACGCGTTCCCAAATCCGCTCCCTACAAGTCGCAGCCTGCGGAAATTGAAAGGATACGTCCTGTATTTGAACAAAAAAAGGAGATGCTCAGGATATTC
>RPPD01000303.1 GCA_003818675.1 Spirochaetaceae bacterium | reverse complement strand
TTCACTAAAAGAAACCTCATCATCATATCCTGCCCAATCCACATAGCGGACTACTCTCTTCTCCCCGGTTGTCGTTGTTTGTGTCTGCAATTTAACGTTGACAAGACCCGTATCGGCGTTGATATCTCCATGCGGTGTATCCGTTAAAATCTGAATTTTCCGCATATCAGCCAGGGCCTGGACCGTTTCCTCCAGTGTTAATCTGTCTGTTGTAATATCTGAAATATTACTAAGATTAGGCAAGTATTCCTGTTGCCATCCGATAACGACTCCGTCAGCTGTTACATCGCCGAGATATCTTGTCAGTAACCCGTTTGCCCCATTAGCTTGTTGATACGTTATCCGTTGAAAATCTACATATCTCCAACCCCGATTATTTATATCAACCGATTTGTTATAAATCTTAGTCACACTATTGTCTTTTTGATAAATAGCGCCTTGTGTCCCGCCGCCGATTTTTACTCCATAAACCGGATGCGTCGCTACGAATGCTCCTGTTCCATCAAGCAAACCGGCATTCCGTAAGGCTTGTTCATGAGTAACACCGGAAGCCGGCGCACCGTTTGGCTGAAGTGATGAGGCACTTTCTTCTGTTATCGTTGACAGATAATCCGCTAAATACGTACGCTCTTGTTCTATTGTTCTCGGTTGTTGATCAAGAAGAACTCCTGATGTTCCTATTGGATCAATAAGCACAACCTTACCATTAGGAGTTAGAATGATATTTGCTCCGTTTGACCTCGTCTGGTTAGACATCAGGTCGCCATGGATAGTACCGGTAGTTTTATGAAAATCATCAAGAGCAGACAGGATGGCATCCCGCTGGGCAGAAGTAAGTTTTTTGCCGGATGAAACGATCTGTTGGATTGACTCACCGGATATGAAAGGCATCATATATCCGATAACTTGTCCGTTTTCGTTTGTTACCTCCTCATAGGCACCCGGCAAATGAGCAAGCGGATTTGCGGAATATTTGCTCATGAGATCCTTCTGAGTTGCTATCATTTTTTGTCTCATTGTTTCTACGGCCTGTCTTGTTTGCTCATCAACGTCTTGGTATTGAATATCTGGATATATCTTTACAACATGGTTTCCGTCGACAGTACGATACAATAATGCCTCGCCGCCGCCGATCCCGATCCTCTCCCCGAGCGCAATGACTGTCCCGTTTTTCATTTTCACAACAGGTGCCTGGACGGCTGCGGGCGCGTTCAACTGGTCAATTTTCGCCTGCACGGTAGCGATGAGATTTGTTATATCCTGTACATATTTGGGCAACGAATACGCAGGGAGCACACTGGTTTCCAACGTATTTTTTAAATTATTCCAGAATGTCACATCATGTGCTTTTGCAATTTCTTCCCCAATGAGCGGTATAAACTCCTCAACTGATTTTTGCATTGCTTTACCATACTGGAGAATATTGGCTGTATTTACTCCCGTTTTTTGGACCGCTTCAACTGCATTTACCAACATCTGTACGGCGACTGTTCTTTCGATTTCCGCTATCGCTGTATCCGTTTGGGGGTTTGGTTCAACGCCGGTTTTCTTTACAGTTTCATAGATATCGAACATAGAATTTAATATGACCTGTTGCTCCGCAATTGTTCCAGCAGCTGCCAGTTGTGTCAGCGCCTGTAGATACGCGTCTTTATATGCCTGAGTAAATCCGGCTCTCTCCAGATGCCTGTTGATTTTTTGTTCAAAGGTTAACGGTGCCGGTGGTGGGGTCTCTATCGCCTTCGCTTGTGCGTTATCGGGAGTTGTTTTGTAAATCCGTGGTATGCCATTCTCGCCAATCGTAATGACAAACGCGATTGTATCGTTGGCTATCACCGTATGCGTACCGGGAAGAAGCTCAGGAGAACCCTTTCTTACATCCTGCCCGTCCAGTTTCAGCCACTGATCATCCATATTCCATTGTTTCGTTATTTTCCACATGTTTCCACTTCGATATAGTTTGATCTGTTTTCCTTTTAACGCAGGATCATCAACAATGACGAATGTATCGCTGACATACCCCTTCTGACCCGCGAGCGACTGATCGTTTGTACCGATAAATACTTCTGCCCTCGTGCCAATCTTGTCAGGATCAAGAACATATATATCGTTATCAGCCATTACATTTTGTTTTGCCGTGGTTTCAAGGGTAATTTCCGTAGCTACCTTCACCGGAACAACAGCTGGTGCAGACTTCCCGACAACAGGCGCTGCCGCAGGTTCTACAGACGCAGCCGGCTGTTGGGGAACTGGAACCGCAGCGGGAACTGCCGGTGCAGCAGGTGCCACCGGAACAACCGGTTTCTCAGTAGCTGGAGCTGCTGCAGGCGCCGGAGGCGGCGGTTGCGTAGTTTCCTGTACTGTAGGAGATACCGGTGCTATGTATGGCAGTATATTTAACTGAGTAAATGAAAATAATAAAGTAAGACCGGTAATCGTAGCAATGATGTGTCCGGTCAATGCTCCGGGCCATGCAACAAATCCGGTCGCCAAAAATGCAACGATACCCGAAGCACCCACACGAAGCACAACCGGAATAACTGCCTGCGGATGCATGCCGATGAAGCGCAGTGCCCTGAAAGCATCATAGACATACGGAACAATGAGTGCGCGGGTGAGGAAATACACTCCTGTATCCCAACCGTTGACAAAAATAGCAAGGAGAGGATGTCTATGTTCCGGTGCACCCAGTCCGAATGGTGTTCGATTCAATAAATAAAATACAAATCTCAATGGGTATTGGAATAATGCAGGCAATTTATGGAATGGTTTCCCGTCAACGAGCGCATCCATTCCGCGGACAAACCAGCTGACGGCAGGAATGTTTCTCATCTTCTCCCATGGCGTCACTCCCCAATCCGGCTGGATGGTGAGGATATTATTTTTTATCCACGACAGGATATTTCCTCTGGACTGCGGTTGTACGGGCTCCTGTACCGGAGCTTGTTGTGCAGCTGCAGGTGCAACCGGTTTCTGCGCTTCTGGTACGGCTTGTACTGCGGGTTTCTCGGCAACAGGAGCAGCAGGTTGTTGGATAGCAGGAGCTACTGCGACCGGCTGAGCGGGGGCAACTTGCGCTTTTGCGGGCGCAGTTTGTGCAGCAGGCTGCTGAGCAACTGGCGCTACGGGTTGTTGTGCTGGTATAGCAGCTTGTTGGTCAACAGGAGCTACGGCAGGTTTTTCAACAGCCGGAACTACTACTGACGGTTTCTCAACTGCTGGTACCACAACAGCAGGTGCTGCGGGCGCTTCTGCCGCAGGAACAGCGGGTTTCTCGACAACTGGAGCTGCAACTGTTTTTGCGGGTGCAACCGGTTGTTCAACAACAGGGGCAGCGATCCCTGCTTCTTTGGGGGCGATTGATGCATATATCCCATCAACTTGATCTGCTGCCAGCTTGAGCCATTCTGCCTGATGGATCCCCGTCATTTGGGTCGTAAGTTTACGAATCTCATAGGAAATATAAGCACGGACCCGTTTTTCTGACTTCCACGCTTCCAGATAGACAGCTGCTTTTGCCTGTATCGAGTTGATGTTTTCGACAGTCACATATGTACTAAATTTTGCCGCTGCTTCCGGACGCACTGCATAATCAACAACCGTCAAATCTTTGCGCGTTTTGTTAACTCTTTCGGTCTTACCTGTCGTAGGATATGGATATTTGACTGTAACTACTCCTCCTCGCGAAATAGATTCAATCTCCCCTTCTACTACCGTATTTGTCTTTTTGTCAAAAACAAACGTTACTTTGGTTCCCACAGTCCATTCTCCCGAGGGAATATCAGGGAGATAAAAGACCGGTTCAGGCGGAACGATGCTAAAAGGTAAAATATTGTCCGGCGACGCATAAAACGTAATCTCGTCCCCCGCCACAATCCAT
>RPPD01000302.1 GCA_003818675.1 Spirochaetaceae bacterium | reverse complement strand
TGACTTCAGGCGCTATGAGCGTAGAGACAGGCTCTGCCTTTGATACATAGAAAGTCCTGGTTGCCATCGCACCCTTTAAGCCGTTTGTGTCCTCAGCCTGGACTTCCATGGTGTGCTCGTTGTCTGCAATTGAAGCGAGAGCCACTGGTATGCTGAAGCTGCTTGCGCCCTCGAGTTTTACAAACTCCCCCTTGTCAATGCGATAGTAGATGGCGCCAACTCCGTCATCGTCAAAGACCATGCCCGAAATCGTAAAGTCATTGCGCAATACCGCCTTGTCCTCGGGTATCTGCACCTCGGCCACGGGTTTGTCAGCCTCCATGTTGATATTGAGCTTGGGATTGTATATTTCCACATTGCCTGACATGTCAGTCACGCGTATGTAGAACTTTGCCGGCAGTTGTTTGTACTGGGCAAGATCAAGGTTATGGGCAAATGCCATTCCAGTGGTAGCTACAGGCGTATATTTGGAACCATCATCACTCCACTCGATGGATTTTATTGAACCATCATCCTTTATTAGTCCTGTAACAGAGAAGAGTCCGTTTACAGCCTGCTCCTCCTGCGGGCTTATCAAGGAAATTGCCGCTTTGACTGTGTCCTTCTTGAGAGCGAATATTCTGGTTGCGGAATTGCCATTGGAATCCGTGGCCTTCACAAACACAACAAGCGGGCCGTCAGGCGCAGTTTCCAAATTGATGCTCTGCGTAAACGCCACACCGCCTGTCGCGGATTTGGTGGAAACTGTCTGCAAGGTTGCCGGATCATTTAATGCATACTGTACTTCCTTGATACCCGTTGCATCAGTCGCCGTGCCTTCAATTGTGATGGTCTTTGCAACCCATTGTTCATCCTTGGGGGATGTAATTGTTATTACAGGAGCGATTGTATCGGAGAAAAACTGGTATTGCTTTGATGTATATGTTTTTCCCGCCACAGTCGTGATTTCAATTGCCGCAGGCTGGCTCGTGCCCTCGCCTGTTGCTGTGATGACAACCTTGCTGCCTTCAAAGGATGCCTGCAGGAATGCAACCGGGGGTTTTATTGTCACTGACTTGATGTCACGCCCGTTCCAAAAACCCACAAGCGGTTCATCCTTTGACAGCTTCGCCTTGTTCGCGCCATCTATTCTGGAATCTATGAGATAGAATCCTTCAGCGTCCTCTGCAGAGCCCTTTGCGGCGTCTATCCTGAAGAAAAAGCTTCTGTTCTCTGCAACAAAGCCGCCCTTGTCAGTGAAGCGGATTGTCATTTCATTTTTGCCAAAGGGAAGTTCCTTCGGAACAGTGAAGCTTAATGCCGCAAGAGGATTGTCCTTGTCACGCCGCACTTCAATTCCACGGAACTCCTTGTTGTTAAAGCTCACCTCGGCCTTGACAGCGAGCGTGGAACACACGCCCTCGATCTTTGCGCGTCCGTCAAATGCCTCAAGCATGATGCCCGGATAAAACGGGACAGTCCCGCCCGGGGTCACGACCGAGTCCAGCCTGTACTGCAGAAGCGGGTTTGAAAAATCCGCAACAGTCTGCAAAGGCAATATGTCAGAATAGAAAACTTCATTGTTAACCGTTGTCACCTTGATCTTGGTGCGCACTCCAGAGCCAAGACCTTTCGCATTAATGGTAATCTGGCCGTCAGCCTGTGTAATGCCAAAGCTCTCAGTGGCCGGATCAAGGGTCACGGAAGATATCTTGTCGCCGATAAAAAATGCGCGCAGGGGAAACTCGCGGCCAAGTTCCAGGTCGCCCGAGGTGTTCCCGCGTTCCATGGCCACGCTGACCGCGGGCTTGTCAAAGATGCGCGTGTAATTTGTCACGTATACAAAAGTCTCATACGCAAAGCTGCGGCCTGCATTGTCGGTGGCCGAAATTGCAATGCGCACGATTCCATAGGGAATGTCACCGGCAAGCAACAGTTCAAACTGGCGGCTGCCATCCTTGACTGCGCCAAGGCTTAAAGGTTTTTGCTCGCCGCCCTGCAATGAGTATGTGGCGGACTTGAAGCCGCCATTGTCGCCAATCAAACCGGACAGTTTTGTTTCTGTATATTTGGTGATGACCATGCCGGGGTAAAAACCCTGGGCCTGTGTTCCGATCTTGGCCTCTGTTATCCGGATTACGGAATCTGTCCCGGCCTGCACAAACTCGACATCCACGGAATTTCCCGCAGTGCCGTTTACATCAATGGCCCTGACAGTCAACTTGTGTTTTCCGGCAGCAACATCAGCGAGTTCAAAAACAAAACTCTGCGTTGCCGGGACCGCCGCTGCTTCCTTGCCGTCAATTGAATAGCGGATTTCCTTCACACCATCAGTGTCCCTGGCATGTCCATAAACTGAAAATTTGCCGGATACAACCGAATTGGCCTGGGGGAATGCAACTGTAACGACCGGCTTGTCAGCCTCGCGGTCAATCTTTATGGGCACGCGCACAACCTGCTTGTTGCCTGTTGTGTCAGTGAGCGTGAAGTTGATGGCCTCTTCAACTGCTTGCGAACCGGAAAAGTCAAACTCTTTGAACCAGTATGGATTTCCGGGAATCAGCTGTATGTCTCCCTTATCCTTGCCGGTTTCCCAGGAGAGGGATGCGAGTCCTATCTCGTCATGGGCCTTTCCCACGACCATGAACTTCGCGCCAACCCGCTCGTCAGCCTTTGGAGTGAGTATCTCAAAGGCGGGATTTTTGTTGTCCACAAAAAACAGGAATGCTGAGAGCCCAGTTGACCCGGTTGTGTCGCGTCCCTTGAACCAGTAGACCGCGGGCCCGTCAGGGATCTGCTTTGTATCAATGGAGAGTTTGAACTGGTATTGGTTTTCCTCTTTTTTGTAGTCTGTTGATTGCGGCTTGAAGGTCGCCTGCCTGTCCGAGCTCACCCAGAATCCGTCTATGCCGTTCAAGTCCTTGACGTATCCTGAAAGTTCCCGCGATCCAGAAAAGAGCACGCCGCTTTGTGCAGAAGTGATTGTCACCGCGGGCTTCTGCGTGTCTATCTGAAATACGCGCTGTGCGGGTTGACCTTCAACACTGTTTACATCTATGCCGCGCACGGTGATTGTGTGCGGCCCATCAGGCATTTTCTCGGTTGAAAAGGAATAGGACCAGAAGTCAGTGCCCTGCGCGGAAACGAAATCCGCCTCGTCTATCTTGATTTCAACCTTTGCCACAGAGTCATCGTCAATGCATGTGCCTACAATGTTTAATACACTGCCGCCCACTCGCTGGTTGTTAACAGGGCTCGTGATTGACACCACAGGAAGATCCGAATCCGGGTCAATGAGAATGTTCACCGGATCCGATAAGCGGATGTTGCCGGCCTTGTCCGTGGAGCGGATGATGATATTGTAGGTTCCACGTTCAAGTCCTGTCACATCAAAGTCAAAGTTCCAGTTCTCCAGGCCGTTCGCCTTGCGAAACTGGTTTAACGCGTCCTTGGCCGGGAGATTGGGGTCAATCCCTGCTGGTGCCGGAGACGGCGAAGGCGTGGGAGACGGCTGAGGAGTTACAGAAGGCGCCTGTGCAAACACAGGCGCCGCCATTATCACAAACAGAATTGCTACTGCAAGAATTGCGTGTTTTTTTTCCATATGCATCCGTCCTTTTCCTATTCTTCCGGTTTGAGCTGGATAACATCAAACGCGTTTCCCTTGTAGCCAAGAGTGACTGTCCAGTCCACAGTACCCTTTGCGTATTCGATATTCGTCCTGTTTTCCAGGATAGCTGTGGAGAGAGGCGCTATTTCGTATTCCCACCTGTCCGGATTGGGTATCGTATCCAAATAGGCCATCTTCAGACCCGAGAAGGTTCCGCTCATGGAGCTGTTGAGATAAGAAATGTATGGCGTTGTCCCGTTAGTGGATATGTCCGCCCAGGCACCCACCGCGCCCTC
>RPPD01000301.1 GCA_003818675.1 Spirochaetaceae bacterium | reverse complement strand
TTCCGCCTCCCAGGATAATTGCAACACCCAGGAAAAACCCAAAGTTGTACCATCCGCCATTGTTAAAAACTTCATATACATTCACGGACTGGTTGAAAAGTGAAATGATAAAACTTACAGGAAGAATTATTCCATGCCAGAGTCCCTGGAAAAATCCGGCAGTTTCGCCCCTGGCATCCGAGAGATCACGCTGCGTATTGGGACCGGCAGCACATGATGCAAAAATCATAACCACAATCAAAACAGCGAAAATCTTCCTCATTATTTTCACCCCTTGTCTTTCAGTATATCAAAAATCATTTAAATTCCGCAAGCACATGGTGTCACAAAAATATTTGCATCCGTGAATATTTTTAATAAACTTATAGTTGAAATGGAAATGAGACGAACCCACATGCTTGCTGTTTTTGTCAACAGCAGGCTGGAAACTGGAATTCTGGTCATGCATCCGAACGACGGATTTGATCTTGGACTTATGCATGACAGGTATTCAGTAACAGTCCATATGAAACTTGATAAAAAGGCTGCCAGGGATCCCTTTCCTGGCGCGGTACAACTCAATAATTCCTGCAGGTCAGGCACCCTGGAAGTTTCCCAGAAGCAATGGGAGCTGATGCATAAACAAGAACAGGTAGTCCTGGCCATCAAGGACACGGATGTCTTCATCGTTGCAGATTCCGGGGGCGCCACAAGTTGACCCGTTTGGTACTTTTTTGTATTATTCTCTCTCCAGACAATTATATGGAGGATCTGTGAGTATCAAACTAAAAGCGGGAGTAATAGGCGCAACCGGCATGGTCGGTCAACGCTTTGTCACTCTCCTGGAAAATCATCCCTACTTTGACGTCACCCTTGTTGCGGCCAGCAAGGCTTCAGCTGGTAAAACCTATGAAGAAGCTGTTGCAGGCAGATGGGCCATGGCCACGGCCATTCCCTCAACCATAAAACATCTTGTGGTAATGGATGCGTCCAAAATCAATGAGATCGCAGACGCAGTTGACTTTGTTTTCTGCGCAGTTGACATGCCCAAGGACCAGCTCCTGAAGCTTGAGGAAGATTACGCCAAATCCGAAATCCCTGTTATCTCGAATAATTCAGCAGCCAGGAATCTTCCTGATGTACCGATGCTCATTCCTGAAATAAATGATTCTCACATTGCCGTACTGGCAAGCCAGAAAAAGAGGCTCGGAACCTCCAGGGGTTTTATTATAGTTAAACCAAACTGCAGTATTCAGAGCTATGTCCCCGCCATCCATCCTCTTCTTGATTTTAAACCTCTTGAGATGGTCGTTTGCACCTATCAAGCCATTTCAGGCGCAGGCAAGACCTTTGAAAGCTGGCCTGAAATGAAGGACAATGTCATACCATATATTGGCGGCGAAGAGGAAAAAAGTGAAAAGGAACCCCTAAAGATTTGGGGCAGTGTAAGAAACGGGGTCATTGTCCCGGCAGAGGCTCCTGTCATAACCTCACAGTGCATTCGTGTACCTGTATCAGACGGTCATCTGGCCGCGGTTCACGTCACGTTTGGGAAAAAACCGTCACTTGAAGAAATTCTCTCACGCTGGAAGAACTTTATTGGCAGACCCCAGGAGCTTTCCCTGCCAAGCGCGCCAAAACCTTTTCTCACCTATTTTGAAGACCAGACGCGTCCGCAGACTGCTCTTGACCGCAATTTAGGCCAGGGAATGGGAATATCCATAGGCAGGCTCCGCGCGGATACACTCTTTGACTACAAGTTCGTTTGCCTCTCTCACAATACCATTCGCGGTGCTGCCGGAGGCGGATTACTTTCAGCAGAGCTTCTTTACAGGGAAGGTATTCTAAGCGCAAAATAGTCAGTTGTTGTAATTATTTTTGGCCGGGGCTTTGTCTCCGGCTTTTTTTTATACAAAAAAAACGGCCGCCTTATAAAGGCGGCCGAAAATCGAAATCACGCAAACGTGAAAACTATTTGTTGAGTTCAGCGATAACTTCAGCCATCTTCAGGCCAGCAACCTGGTCCCTGTAAGACTTAAGACCTGCTTCAACAGAAAGTTCGCCAGCACAAATCTTTGAGAAGATCTGGAACTTGACCTTTCCGATTTCTGCAGCTTGCTTCGCGTAGATTTCTCCACCCGGAACAAACGGAATAGGTTCAGCGTCACGGACGTGAATGTCACGTGAAAGCTGCGCAAGTGCGCTTAAAGGAACCTGACGCTTGTAGTCGTTGACAATGAGAGCTGCTTCCACATAAGCCTTTTCAAACTTTGCTTTTGGATTGGAGCGAAGTGGCAGCATGGTCATTTTTCCACCGGAAATATCATAATGAACGCCCTTCACGCCATAGGTGAAGAGAGTCTGGCCTTTTCCGCCGTCAACAGAAGTTTCCATCCACGCCTTGAATGCGAGTTCAGGATTAGCTGACTTTGCATAGATTGAAAATGCCGGGGATGGTCTTGCGATGTAGTATGCGCCCTGTATAATTCCAACTGGAACTGAAGAGGCCTTTGGATTGATTGCCACAACTCCGGCCTGCATGCGGTCTGCCCAGAGTCCCGACCAGTATTCCATTGCTCCACAGCGTCCTTCAAAAAACTTTGTTCTTGATGTTGAAGTGGCGTTTGTGAAAAACTCAGAGTCAATGAGGCCTTCCTTGTAAGCAGTCTGGAAGCGCTCAAGTGCCTTTACCATCTCTGGCTCTGTGAAACCGTCAACCCATTTGCCGCCCTTGTTGAGGAAATCAAAGCGGGCGTCCAGCATGAAAAAGCGCTGGTAATAGTCAAACTCTGATACCGGAACGTTCATCGACATAGTATAACCATAGGTGTCCTTTTTGCCGTTTCCGTCCGGGTCATTGTTTGTGAAGGCCTTCAGCATTGCATTGAACTCGTCATAAGTTGCTGGAGCTTTGAGTCCAAGCTTGGTCAACCAGTCCTGACGGAGGAACAATACACATCCGCCGCCGGCATTGACCGGGAAGCCATAAGTGTGGCCGTCCTTCATTTTGAAGAAAGCCAGGAACTTAGGATTGACGCTCTTAACGATTGTTGACTTTGCGATAAGGTCATCAAGAGGAAACAGAACGCCTTGAGCCGCGAAGGTGGTATAGTCACCAACGAGGACCTCAATAACGTCCATTTTTTCGCCAGTGGCGAACATCTTTCTCACAACCGCACCATATTCGGTGTGCGGCGGAGCGATGAAATCAATGCTCACGCCCGTGACCTTCTTGAATTCCTGCTGCCATTCCAGAAGACCATCCGGATCGCGTGTGATAGTAGTACCAACTACCCTGATTTTTCCGCTTAAACCTGTTGTGACTTCTCCCTGAGCTTCAGCGAGCAACATGACAGGCAGCAGAGTGAAGATAATAACAGATACGAGCAAAATTTTCCGTACCATTATCTTTCCTCCCCAAATTGGATTTTTTCCAAACCATACCGGTTTGTTATAGGAATTTTGTTATTCCTTTACAGCACCAAGATTCACCCCGGTTACAAAATACTTTTGAACAATGGGGTAAAGAATGAGCACAGGGACTATTGTCAGCACGACAACCGCGTTTTTGAGTGTTGCCGTTGCAAAAGTCATACGCTCCATTCCCTGTGTTTCTGATTCAATTACAATTTCCCTTACACGCACCTGGAAATTGTGCATGGCGGGATCAGTGATAAACATGATGTATTCAAAGAACATGTTCCAGTAGTTGACGGTTATAAAAAGGCCTATTGCCGCAAGACCTGCTTTTGATAAAGGCAGTATGATCTGGACAAAAATGCGCAGTGCTGAACAACCGTCTATGTTGGCGGCGTCCAGGATGTCCTTGGGTATTGTACTGAAAAAGTTTTTGAGCAGTATCAGGTAATATGCATCAACAAGAATAATTACAACTACTGATATCAAAGTAT
>RPPD01000300.1 GCA_003818675.1 Spirochaetaceae bacterium | reverse complement strand
GCCTGAAACTGGGTTTTGGCAACTCGTTTCACATTCCACTTGAACGAAAACCTGTTCCGGGCGGCATCATAACGCTTTCGAATGACCTTGCGGAATATCCGCATGTTGTTGATGAAGCGAAAGACCAGGTCGGTCTCATCCCGTGCATTTATTTCGAGGGCGATTCCTCGGATTTCAGCAAAGGTCCGGCCCAGGATGTCGCGAAAAACATTGAAAACCTTGACCGTCTGGCAGCCATCATCCAGAGGTATCCGGATTTCAAGCTGGTCATCCTTGGATACGCGGCGAACACTCACTTTGAAAGCGCTGCTGTGATGGAGCGGGAAAATCTGGAGGAACTCCTGTCGCTTTCACAGAAACGCGCCGAATCAATCCGTAACGCGCTTGTGGCGCGTGGTCTTGATGCCGGAGATATACGCTGTACAGGCAGGGGGAATGCCAATCCGGTGGTACCGGCCGGAGACAGCGCCAATCAGTGGAAAAACCGCAGGGTGGAATTCATCCTGGAAAAAGAGGAAAAGGGAGAATGAAAGCGATTGTCAAATTAGCGACACACATAGCCGTGTTGAGCGTCCTAACCTCCTGCTCAGACATGCTTGCAGATCTCGGGCAAAATACCCCGTCTCCCACTCCTGTCCCTGCGCCGGATTCCGGTGCGGTTTATTTCTTTGAGCTTGATGCAGGAAGCATGTGGATGCAAACCACGGTTCTTCATGCCTTGGAAATGGGGATTGAGGGGAATACACGGGCTTTTCCATTGCCCTGGAAGGGAATACGGCAATTGCAGGCATCCCTTATGCAATGGTAAATGATCCTGTTTTTACAAGACCAGGCGCAGCTGTGCAAATAACGCGTGACGCCGGGGGTGTCTGGAGTGCAGGGCGTATATATTAATGATTCAGGCGCAGCGTATATTTATGAGTCTTAGGTGAATGGCATGCAGCGCAATCAAATTCTGACAGGAGTGCATTTATTGAAAACGTTTTTTCCGGAATCGTGGAATTTGTTTGGGAGGGATTTCCTGTGATTGACATCGGGATTGGCGTTGAGGTTCAGATGGGCCGCGAATTGCTGGATCATCCCGGGTCAGGCACGTACAGGTTGACATGGAGAATTGTCAAAGACTGGGACAATCAGGAAGATGAAGCGGTGATAAGCAATATTTGTTTTGAATATTGAGCGATTTGGCAAATGACATTTGCCAAAAAGGCAGTGCAAATCATTACTTGCCAAAGAGTCCGGTGCTAAGGTATTTCTCTCCACGGTCCGGGAAAATAACCACGTAATTGCCCCTGTGTTTCTGTGCAACTTCACGAGCGGCGTAGAGTGCGGCGCCTGAACTCATTCCGACGAAGATGCCCTCCTGGCGCACTATCCTTCGCGTCATGTCGAAGGCTGTTTCCGAATCTACCATGATCTGGATATCTATTTTTGCAGGATCATAAATTGCAGGGACTATGGCCTCCTCCATGTTTTTGAGACCCTGGATGTAGTGGCCCCGGACAGGATGTGCGCATACGATTTTAATGCCTGGATTTTTTTCCTTCAGATATGCGCTTACTCCCATGATTGTCCCGGATGTGCCCAGGGATGAGACAAAATAGTCGATGTCTCCGCCAGTCTGTTTCCAGATTTCCTCTGCCGTGGTCTTGTAGTGTGCTATCTTGTTGAACTCGTTTGAAAACTGGTCTGGCATGAAGTATTTGTCAGGGTGTTTGGCAACAAGCTCGCGGGCTTTTGTGATGGCGCCGTCCGTTCCCTGTTCTGCCTGCGTGAGGGTGACCCTGGCGCCAAAGGCCGCAATCATGCGCTGGCGTTCCACGGAAACAGCCTTGCTCATGACGATCTCCACCTCGTATCCCTTCACGCAGCCAATCATGGCCAGCGCAATTCCAGTGTTGCCGCTTGTGGGTTCAATAATGGTTTTACGCTTGTCAAGCTTGCCTTCCTTTTCAGCCTGTTCTATCATCTTCAGGGCTATGCGGTCCTTGATGCTGCCAGTGGGGTTGGTGCCCTCGTACTTGGCCCAGAAGGAGGAACCGGGAAGAGCGAGCGTGTTTAGGCGGACAAGCGGCGTGTTGCCTATGCTTTCCAGAATCGATTTCAAGCGCATAAGATTAATCTGACTGTAACGGTGGACTGTGGATTTGTCAATTGACAGCCTTGCTTCGTATATTGTTCCTGGTTTATTATATGCAGATCTGACGGGGAACGGGGTATATGTTTAAAAAGAAGCTTTCTGAAATAGCAGGTGATTTTCCAATTGTCCATTCAGGCCAGAAGGGTGATCCTGAAATCTCAGGGATTGCATATGATTCCAGGAATGCGGGTCCCGGGAGTCTCTTTGTGGCGCTTGCGGGCGTTCACACTGATGGTTTGCGCTTTGTAGCTGACGCTGTCAGTCGTGGTGCATCCGCAGTCATGATGGAAAAAGAGGGAGAGGGCCATGTGGCGATTAAAGACGCATCTGGAGTTCCTCTTATACTTGTCCCTGATGCGCGCAGGGCCATGTCTGCAATTTCAGCAAGGCTTTATGACAATCCTTCGGAAAAACTGTTTGTCATTGGCGTCACTGGCACTGATGGCAAGTCCAGCACAGTATGGTTTATCCATCAGCTTCTGGAAAAACTGGGATATGCCTCTGGTTTTCTTTCTACAACATATTGCCAGACTGGCGACAAAATGGAAGACAATCCCTTCAGGCAGTCCACGCCCGAGTCGCCGGAGATTCAGCGGCTTATAGCCGGCATGGTAACAAACAAAAAGGAGTATGCTGTAATAGAGGCAACATCGCACGGGCTCTCGGAAAAGACTGCCAGGCTCCTTGATGTGCATTTTGACGCCGCGGTTTTTACAAACATAGCGCACGAACACCTTGAATTTCACGGTACGCTTGAGCAATACCGCCATGACAAGGCAAACCTCTTCCGGATGACCGCTTCAAGCCACCGGAAAAACGGAAAACCTGCGCACTTCGGTGTGGTGAATGCGGGAAGCCCGTATTGCAGTTATTTTGCAGGGGCGGGAGAGCTTCAGGTTTATTCATTTGGCACAGGTGATACAGATGCGGATATTGTGGCAAAATCAATATCAACTTCGCTTTCCGGAAGCACCTTTGGCATCCGTTACAGGAACCAGGTCATACCCGCCCACCTCACCATACCCGGAGCTGTCAATGTGGACAATTCCCTTGCTGCAATTCTGGCTGTTCACGGAGCAACCAACAGGCATGTTGCGGAAATCATTGCCCTGCTTTCAGGACTCACTGGAGTGCGTGGACGCATGGTGAGGATAGATCGGGGACAACCATTTCTCCTGTTTGTGGACTTCGCGCATACGCCACAGGCCTTTGACAAGGTATTCCCGATGGTACGCAAGGAGACCAGGGGCAGACTGATATCGGTCTTTGGCTCTGCCGGCGAGAGGGACACCACAAAGCGTCCCATGCAGGGTAAAGCTGCTGACAGTGCCTGTGATGTAATCATACTGACTGATGAGGACCCCCGCGGGGAAGACCGTATGAAAATACTTGAGGACATTGCCTCGGGTTGCTCCAGCAAGACAAGGGGAAAGGATCTCTTTATCATACCTGACAGACGGGAGGCTATCAGAAAGGCCTATGCCCTGGCTGGTAAAAACGACACAGTAATGCTCCTGGGCAAGGGACACGAGAAGAGCATCATTTATCCAGAAGGCCCCATATCGTGGAACGAACAATCAATTGCTGAAGAATTGCTGGCAGAGATCGGTTATGCAAAATAGACCTATCGGGTCAGAACAATTGCAGTCACGCTGTATGGCGGAAGTGAATGCACGAATGAGTTGCCATACACGGTTGCAGGAGCAAGCGCTGTGGGGCTTGCTCCTGACGGCAGTAAGCTGGTAGAACCG
>RPPD01000299.1 GCA_003818675.1 Spirochaetaceae bacterium | reverse complement strand
CAGGATGACAGCAAACTCTCGGTCTCCTTATTGAGGCGCCTGGCCGATGAAATTATCAGGCAGATGAAGACCAATCCCGGAATATTTCTGGTCGTCTCAACTGATTTTTCCCATCACAGGGACGCTGTCGCCACTCTGGCCGCGGACAGGCGTTCCGAAGAGTTCCTTGAAAATATGACATCAGACAGGTTCATGGATGCATTCTGCGACAACCGCGGCGGATTCCTTGTATTATCCCTTGTTGCAGAGGCTCTGGATTCGGGGAAGTCCTGGATTCTGGCGCATTCGACTTCAGCTGAAATATCAGGCGTGGCAGACAACGACATCACGAGCTATTTTTTCAGCTTTTTCCATTGAAGCTGAATTTCTGTACCGTTCCTGCGCAGAATGTCTGGAGCTTGAAAACAGACTTGTAATGGGTTATCGTTTGAAAGAGGGAGGCAAACACATGCCTGAATTGAAAATAGCGGATTAAAGGAGAAGCGTGCAATGAAAAGGTTTTTTGTTCTGATGATTATGGCGGCAATATTTTTTTTCGCGTGCGGAGAGTCGCAGGAGTCGCTAAAATCAACGCCTCCGGGCCAGCAGTCTTCCATAGATGATGTGTCAAGGACACCAGTGGTCCGTTTCGGGGGCATCCGCTTTTCAATGCCCTCCAGATATCTCAAGGAGGAACTTGTCTGGAAAACCCTCCCGGCCACAGGATTGCCCGCGGGAAATTATGCGGTTGTTGGAAGCCAAAAAGCAAGGCTTTATGCGGAAACTCCTCCCAAAACCATGCCGGATCTCGCAAAAATTGGCGCTGGAACACCCATTCCCATAGGAACAATTCTTCAAATTTCAACCGTATATGAAGAGAAAAGTAAAGAGTTCGACGGGCTTTTCAAATTTGAGAATGAATACAATAATTTTTACGCGACATCATTTGGCGGAAAAAAGGGGATTGTATTTGGCGCAGACCTCGTATTTGTCCAGGGAGATGAAAACAAGGCGCGGAAATTGTCGTATTATTACACGAGGCCCGCGAAATCAGACGCGTTCTACGCATTCAATGGAACCCGTGACCTGTCGGATATCTTCCAGAAGCGTCTTGTCGAGGACCATGTCGCGTTTGAGCCTGTCATGGATAAATATTACCTTTCAGTAGACAATCCCGATGATTTTATCGCGCTCTACAACCAGGATGTCAAAGAGCGCGAGAACTGCGTATTCATCACAACAGATATAATGGTTCATTCGCTGCATTTGGTCTTTGACCGGCTGCTGCAGAATGTGGAGGAAGAGTATTTCTTCCAGAACCTGAAAAAACTCGTGGATGGATTTTTGAAAGAAGTGAGCGTGCTCGAGGCGCGCGACGACAGGCGAAACAACACCTATACAGTGTCGCTTGCCAAGACCAGGGTTTATTTTGAAGTGGCTCAGGCGCTTTTGGCCATGGCGCCGGAGCGTGAACAGTCTGGCCGTGAATACGGACCCGTGGAATGGGTTTACCATGAGACGGACAAGAACGCTGTAATGGCTGGGTATGGCGCAATGGTCCAGAAGGAATTGAAACTTGTCATGGGTGCAGGCGGTTTTGCCATGTCTCCCAACTTTATCTACAATGAGGACTACTCCCAGTACAAGCCCCGAGGCCATTATGCCAAGAATGGAATTCTTGAGGCATATTTCAGGGCCATGATGTGGTTTGGCCGTATCCACCTTGTATTTACTGACAGCGCGAGAAGAACACTGACCCGTGAAGAAGCCCTTTCATGGGGTTATAATCTTTCAGATGATTACAAGGGAGGGGAGACGGCTCTTCAGGTGGCGTTGGTGCATACTCCAGTCACTCTTATTGTAAACAAAATCGCCAGGGACAATAACGAACTGTACAAACAGTGGGATGCGCTTTTTTCACCCATAACTTATTTGATCGGCATGAGCGATGATCTGAGTATCAATGACATGAAGCCGCTCTTCGGCCTTGTGGACTGGGCGAACTTTCCCGCATGGGTGAGTGACACAAAAAAGCTTGCCACTTTTATTACCGAAGGCCACAAAAAAATGCGGCCTCCGCTGATTGCAGGCAACTCTGTTTTCACTGCGCCGGCGGAGGAGAACCTGGCACCGTCCATGGGCTACAGGCTCTTTGGCCAGCGTTTTGTATTTGACTCCCATATCTTCCACAGGCATACAGCGCCCAGAATTGGATTTGAAAGGATGCCTGAGGGACTGGACGTGATGGCAGTGTTAGGCAGCAAGAGCGCGGAAACCCTGCTGTTTGGCAACAGCTCTGAAAATAATGCGTGGCGCTCCACATATGATGACACAAAAAAAATATTCGACGGCTTTTCAAATGATTTTTACAACCTGACTTTTTACAACCAGTACCTGTACATGATTCGCGAACTTGCGAGGTTTGAACGGGGCGCCGGATTTTATTTTACAGACAGGTCTGCCTGGAACTACAAGTCCCTGATTTCGGCACATGGCGCGTGGGCGGAGCTCCGGCATGACACGATTCTTTATGTGAAACAGAGCTATTCGGAAATGTCTGGAGGCGGCATGTGGGAGCAGACATTCAGGACGATTCCCTTCCAGAGGCCTGTTCACTATGTGGAGCCCAATCTCAACTTTTTCTACGGATATCAGGATGCGGTTTCCGGTATTATGAAAAATCTCTCGCAGTTGAACCTGATGCCTGAGGCGTATTCATTGAAATTGAAAAGTCTCCTGGATCTTGCCAACAAGCTGACGGCCATTGTTGAGCTGGAGATTCAGGACAAGGCAATTTCAACAGAACAGAACGAGTTTATCCTGACGGTTCCGGAAAAACTCGCACAGATTGTGGTCCCGGTTTCAGGAGCCCAGGGTTACACGGAAAAACAGGACGAGTTCCAGATGGCGCTAATTGCGGACGTGCACACGGATGCCCAGCACAATATGGTGCTGGAGACCGCGGTGGGCAAGCCCCTGCGGATGTTCGTGGCGTTGAATGACGGGCAGGGAGGGACGCGGATTGCCACGGGGTATGTGTACAGCTACTACGAGTTTGCGCATCCGCTCTCGGGAGAGACTGTTGTCTCGCAGAATCCGAGAGTGGCTCTTCCTGGAGGCCGGCTGCGTGACGAGGACTGGAAACCCGTCATATACGGAAATGACCAGGACAGGCTCACGGAAGTCATGCCGGGATGGCTTTCTGAATTTTATCAAAAAAAGATAGCGGGCAATAAATGAGTTTCTGAATATTTGGTTCTAATTGCCCAATAATTCCCTGATTGAAAAGCGCCTCCAAAATGTTGGCGCTTTTTTTATTACAGCCCTGGGGTTTTCCCATGCGTCAGGTTCAAGCCCCGCTTTTTTACAAAGCGCCTGCAGGAATGCGGGTTTGTCCCAACCTCGCTGATCCGGCAGGCAGGCCTGCATCAGGGTGTGTTTGTTGCCAACGGTTATGTGCAGGGAGTCTGTGCCGGGAATAAAATCCATGGGATCGGCGATTGCGCGGAATTCGCCAAACATGGCAATTTCAATGTCAAGTAAAGAAAACTCGTCTTTGGTTATCGGCGAATACCTGCTGTCAAAAAAAGCGGCATTAACAGCAGCAGTCTCGGCGGCTGTTATAAAGTTGCCTACTCCCCGGTAAAAGGCCGTGCAGCCGCGGTCAACCTCTCCGGAAAGAAAGCGCACCGCGATCCCGCGTTCCTCATCGCCATATTCGATCTCGGCGGCGACTTTTGCCGTTGGGGTTCGGAACTGCACGGCGACCGCGGCGATTGCCCGCCGGGCGATAAATGCAAGCGCCTCTTCCCCTGATTCTCCGATCAAAACAACGGGCTGATACGGCGCCGAGCCGGGCGCCGATGATGCGGGCGGAGGCGCGTCATCGGCCGTGGCGATTCGATTGTTCCCGGT
>RPPD01000298.1 GCA_003818675.1 Spirochaetaceae bacterium | reverse complement strand
GGCCGATTCGTTGCTTCCTGATGCTGTCTTCTGCCACCCATGCTGTTTCATGCTCCGGTCTGATCTGGACCCTCCCCCCCCTCATACGCAACTGCTCTCCAGGTGCGCCAACAAGACGCTTAACCAAAAAGTGATGCGCAACGTCTCCGTTGGGCTTCACATCCAGATTCCACATGGTAAAAGTGAGCATGTAGGCGAGACGGTGATAGAGCTGTTCAAGCCATGAGACTTGGCGGTCCATATCCTTTTCATACTCAGGATTGACAAAGACGACGATCTCGCCGCGTGAAGGTGTTTTGAATCCCGGGAACTTTAATGCACCAGGCACAAGTTCAGGACCATAAGACACCTTGTCCACGAAAATGCGGTCTTCTCCGATTATAGTGTCTTCCATTGATCCTGTTGGAATGGCATAGGCCTGGACAAGGTACTGGTTGATGACAAGAACAACGCATGCGGCCCATAGAAGGGCCTGGACCCAGTCTATTATCTGGTTTTTGCGTTTCTGCTTTTCCTTTTTGACAAGCTTTCTCCGCTTCCTGGCAGAAAGCATGGCTTCTGTCTTTTCAAGAAGCCAATCCTGCAGTACGGC
Organism: Spirochaetaceae bacterium; assembly: GCA_003818675.1. Next base: position 3,322 of record RPPD01000298.1, on the reverse strand, counting down.
GAACTTTTGCGCGGCGATCTGCCGCATCTCATCCAGTTTCATCAAACACCTCTTAGTCCGGACCTGAGCATATCATGTACAGGGCGGGGAATCAAGTTGGGGTTTCATTGTTGACATATGGTTCAGGCCAATCTATAATCAGCCCTATGTTTGCAAAGCTATTGAACTTTTTCAAATCCAAAAAAAAGGAACAAATGCCTGATTTCAGCGATGTGCATGTAAAGTTGAAGCCAATTTTTGGAATTCAGCCCAAGGTATATCTTATTGCGATCTATGGCCTTGTGGCCCTGATCCTGATTTTCCTTATCTTTTTTTTGCCAGGGATCACTGCAGGCGGCACATACATCTCATTTACCAGTTCGCCTGTGCAGGCAGGCGTGTGGATTGATGGCATAAAGGCGGGTGTGACACCATGCGAGATCCTGGTCAAACAGGGGCTGCGCGAGATCACAATCACCCGTCCCTTTTACACACCCGTCACAATAAAACGCGATGTGGGCGGTTTTGTTTTTGCCCTGCCCTTTCTCCCGCGAAGAGAGAATATCCATACAGATATTACAATTGAAAACATTGAAGGGCTTTCATCATATGGCTTGCAGGAGTTTTCCCTGTGGTCGCTCGTGGAATCCTTCTCGGAAGGATATCATTATCCCCCGGTGCTGTGCGAGACTGTAGCAGGAATCAAAGCCGCACCTAAACCTGAAACTTACGCTGCGTTTTCAAAACTTCTGGACGCAGCTCTACCCTTCCTGCATAACCGTGAACTTGCTTCAGATTATATCAAGGCAGCCTTCATCCTGGAAACCAGGGGAAAGGTTTTCTCACCATCATCGGCGATCAGGCTACTTGACAGACTGAAAAGCCTGGCAGATCTGCCTGGACATGGCATGTTCTTGCTGTATTCTGTCCTGCCCGAGGGCCAGTCCACTTCTGCACAGACAGACTCAGGCAAAAAAAATCCCTTCCCTAAAACAAGGCAGGAGCTTGCAGCCATGCCTGAATTCCAGAAAGCACTCGCCGCCTATAGCACCTTCATTTCAAACTTTCCCGCTGTACAGGGTGCCTTTGGCCGTGGCAACAAATCAATTGAAGGTATCCCTTTCATACAAGTCCCTGCGGGCAAGTATCTCATGGGCAGGCATCAGGATCCCGCATCCATGCTGTCTTCAGAGCAGATTGCCCAGTTTCCACATCCCGTCAAGGTCAATTCATTCCTGATAGCCAGGACAGAAGTTACCAACCAGCAATTCAAACGCTTCCTTGATGAAACACCTGACTGGAGAAAAGAGAACATCCAGAAGCTTGTTCAGGCTGAACTGGTTACAGAAGATTACCTTAAAGACTGGGACAAAGAGCTTTATCCGCAGGGCAAGGCAAATTATCCTGTAGTTTTTGTTTCCGCATATGCTGCCCAGGCTTTTTGCCAGTGGCTTTCCCAAAAAGCCTCCTGGATGGGCAAGATTACAGTGAGGCTGCCGCTTGAAGCTGAGTGGGAATGGGCCTCATCAGCCGGCAACCCGGCAACCTTCATGGAGCATTCAAGCGTGTTATATAATGAAGCTGCTCAGGGCGCGCGTATTGCAGGCACAGGAAGCGGAAATATTTTCGGCATTTCTGATATGTCGGGAAATGTGTTTGAGTGGTGCGCTGACTGGTTTGCGCTCGGCCTGGGGGTCGCAACCCCTGTATCAGGCGATAATATATATGCCCAGATGTCCGCTTTTCCCGCAGGCGGCGGCAAGACTGTTCGCGGAGGCTCATGGGTGACAAAACCTGATGACATCAATTCATGGTCCAGAGGTTTCAACAGACCCTACTGGTGTACCCCCTATCTTGGTTTCAGACCAGTAATCGCGGAGCAATAAAAGCATGGCTTCCCCCAAGGACACGGGAGAGAAGATTCTTGCCGTCAACAAAAAAGCCCATTTCAACTACGAGGTGACAGACACTATCGAGTGCGGGATTGTATTGGTCGGCACCGAGGTAAAATCCATGCGCGACGGCAAGTTCACTTTCACTGACGCATACGCCAAAGTCGAGCAGGACGAGCTCTGGCTTATTGGCCTGCACATTTCGCCTTACACCTTCGGAAACCTTTTCAACCATGATCCGCTCCGCAAGCGAAAGCTCCTTGCCCACAAGCAGGAGATAAAGCGCCTGCGCCGCAAGACTGATGAAAAAGGCCTCACCCTTATCCCGCTGAAATTCTATCTTAAAGGCGGCAGGGTCAAAGCCGAAATCGGCATCTGCAAAGGAAAACGTACGTTTGACAAGCGCCATGACATCAAGGAACGCGATGTGAAACGGGATATAGAGCGACAATTCAGGCATAGAATATAACCTTTTGCTGATTGACGCCAGATAATCAAAACCGCATTTTATTGGCAAACATATGTTCCATGTTCTACAATCAAATACAGGAGAAGCATGCCGGCTAAAAAGCGCTACAACATAGGATTACTCGCCACCGAACTCGTGGATTTCAATGACCGGGAACTGTTTCGCGGCCTGACTGATCTTTCACGGGAGCTGGATTTTAACCTGGTCTATTTTCACGGCGGCAGGATGGATGATCCCATCGGATTCAATGCCCAGGGAAACGCCATTTATAAATTCATCGGCAAGGAGAATGTTGACGCCCTGATCATATGGTCGACTGCACTGTGCCGTTTCAAGTCACCAGAATGGTCACAGGCATTCTGCGATTCGTTCCGTCCTTTGCCAGTTGTCGGTATTGGTGCGCCTCTCGTTGGCATCCCCAGCGTTCTCGCGGAGAGCTATCTTGGCATGTTTGAAATCATTGAACACCTCATCACGCTACACAATTTGAGGCGGATAGCCTTTATCCACGGCCCCCTCTCCCATTATGACAACCAGGAACGCTTCAGGGCCTATCGTGATGTTTTGGCAAAACACGGAATCCCTTTTGATTTGAATCTCGTATCCTCACACGGCGACTGGAATATCGAGCACGGCAAAACAGCGATCAGGCAATTCCTGGATGAACGAAAAACCCCTGTGGATGCAATAGTCGGCGCGAGCATACTTTTTTCAATTGGCGCTATCATGGAACTTAAAAAACGAAAAATCAGGGTCCCTCAGGATATCGCCATGGTCGGTTTTGATGACAAACCGCTTTGCCGAGTCTTTGATCCGCCATTGTCCACTGTCCCGATCATGCTATATGAACGCGGGCGCCTCGCAGGCAGACTTCTTCTCAAGCTCCTGAATGGAGAGACAGTCCCGCTTGAGACTGTGGTTTCATGCAAACCAATCATACGCCGCTCGTGCGGCTGCAATCCTATCCTCAGTGTCATGGTCC
>RPPD01000297.1 GCA_003818675.1 Spirochaetaceae bacterium | reverse complement strand
GAATATCGTCTTTGTATTTTTCTCTGTCATATGTCCCATTTCTTTATCGCGTATGCCTCAAAGGTGTCCCCAAGCCCGAAAATCCTGGATACAAGCCCAAGAACGCGGAAAACAAGGGTGCCCGGTTTAATGGCCTTTCCTCTGTCCCCGTGATTTACCCGGCGAATCGAACCAAAAAAGCGCTCAGGGTGATGGCCCGTGACCCTGATCCTGCACACCTTAAATCCAGCCATGGAAAGGCAGCGCTTTGCACTGGCTTTTGACCATATACTGAAATGATCGGCAGGAGAGGCCTTGAAAAAGAGACGGAGATTTCTCCTTCGGGAAATGCCTGAAGATGAAGGTGTGGAAAAAGCAAAAATACCGCCCTTTCTTAACAGCCTGTTCACACGCTCAAGAACTGCCCTCACATCTTTAAAATGCTCTATTACATACCACATGGTTATGACATCGTATTTTTTACCTTCCAGGACAGTGCCGGGGACAGAGGACCCAAAATCCCCAAAAAAGGCGTTTATCCCCAGTTCCTTTTTGACCCAGGCAACAGCATCATTGCTGATATCCATGCCTTCGGGAAGCATTCCAGCCTCTTTGGCTGCCTGCAAAAATGGCCCATATGCGCAACCAATATCCAGCAGGGAAAGCAGGTTATTTTTATCCTCTGTCCCCGAGGCGTGCTTAACGGACTGATTCGCCGCTTTAAGTATTTCCCTGACCCTGTCCATGCCAGCAGCCTTGATGTGCTGAAAATCCTCCAAATATGTCCTGCCATACTGTTTGCTGTATTCTCCAAAGAAGTATTCCCTGGTGTATTCCTGCCTGCTGCCGAAAAAACTGAGCATGTAATAAATAGAACATTTTGGGCACTTGAAATATGTCCTGTCAGGAAACCTCTCAACAGCCTTGCCTGCAAGATGGCCACAGACAGGGCAGCATGCCAAACCCGAGGGTTCCATTTTACTCATGATTGCCTGAAGAGAGTCGCCTTTCCTTTCTTCCATCTCGCGCCGCACTCGGGAAAGAAAACCTGATAAAAGACCCTGTGTTTCAAAATAAGTTTTCAGCCTTTTTATCCGGGGCTTATCCACCCCTATTTCAGGAAAACCCGCACGACAAGACAAAAGCCTGTGATAGTTGGATGGATTAAACAGAATGACTGCAGTTCCTGCTGATACAGCTTCAAAAGCAGTCAACCCAAAGTGGGTGAAGACCAGGTCATGATCCAAAAGCAGGTCCTGCAATGAAGCAGGAGATCTGACCACAGTCACTTTATCCGGCCATGGCAAATCCTGTCCGTGCGATTCATGATACCTCGGCCCTTCGCATACTGTGATTTTTGTTTCCCTGGCCAAACCAGTTTTCAACAAAGTGCCCAGGAGCCTGCGCGTAAGTCCAGCCCTGTCCTCGCTACCGAAGGAAAGAAGAATTTTCCTTGGAGGGAAGGCCGGTGCGTGTTTGCGCGTCACCATGTTTTGAGGATACGGCGAAACAGATATGTTGGCCTTGCCCGGGGTGATCAAAGCCATCGATATGTCAACAAGATAGTGAAAGCGTTCCCGGCTTTTTCCACCCTCGTCTATGCCTATGGTGTATCTGTGCTCTGCTGAAATATCCAGAAGCTTTGCCGGTGTTTCACGATAGTCGAATAAAGCAATCCCTTTTTCCAATGATGTTTGTGCACCTGATGCCATATCTTTTGATAAAAGAGCTTCAGTGGATCCACTTTTACTCACAAGTATTTCTGCCCTGTCTGAAAGAGAGGCTTTAAGCGCTTCCAAACGCGCGAGATGGCCTCCACCCATTCCGGGGGCTGTGTTTGGAATAAGAAGAAACTCAGGCATCATTTCCTTTTAAACCATTCCACAATCTCTTGGCATGTCAAAGGCTTCCCCCTGTACAGGTCGGAATACAGGCCTGTCATGAATGCATAATCCTCCTTCGTATCCAGGGTCACGTGCGCCTGTGGTAACAGACATTTCCCCGATACCCCGAATTCCTTCACATGGTATTCCTTGTCATGACGAAGAAGGTATGTTGTTATGTGCTCATGCTCATATGGATCGCTTGACCTGTCGCGTGACTCGGCCAGGGCCCAGGTCTCAATGACTTCCACTCCCGTGCCCAAAGGCGCGCCCTTAAAGCGTGACAAATCAAGGCGTTCTTTGTCGTGGAGTACAAGGTTTTTATTGGCAAGCTCGGATGAGACACATGGATTGTCACCTGTCGCCCTGACCACCCGATCAACTCCGTAATACTGTGCTGCCATGCAATAGCGGGCAAGTACGTCTTCAGCTGGTCCCTCGAAGATTTCGAAGTCCATTCGCCTGGCAGTATCGCGGAAGAGGTCAATGCTTTTGCTGTCGGTAAGAATGGCATGGACATCAGCTTTTACCGGTAAAAGCGCTTCAAGCACATGCTCAAGCACTGTCTTGCCTGCCAGGGGAAGCAGCGCCTTGCCAGGAAGTCTCGTGGAACCGATCCTGGTCTGCAGGAATACCCCTGTTTTCATTCCGGTGGCTCCCACAGATCCACAAGACTTCTGGCATCCAGTTTGTATCGATATTTGCGCAGACCCACCCATTTCTGGACATCACGGAACTCATGTAAAGCGCGTAAAAAACTTGTTCCGGATTTTAATAAATACCCGGGAAATCTTCTTATGGACAAAATACCGCGGTCATTCCTGAAATCAATGCTCATGTTCTTCAGGTAAAACAACTTGTAGCCTGTGTCAGGAGTATGATCAAGAAGAGGGGTCTCGTCCCTATACTGAAAATACAAGGATGTGGTGACGCTTATCTCCTCACCCCAGAGAAAACTCCTGAAACCGAAGTCCGCCATCTGCCAGTATGGGGATTTGATTCTGTGGTCAAACCCGCCGCAGAAACGGAATTTTTCCCTGCTATAGATGCCTGTGAAGTCATATGGAAACACACTCTTCATTCCGTCATGAAGCGGATTCCATGGCAGGATTTTCAGCCTGTGTCCGGTAAAAGCCGGCACCTGCACAGTTGGTACAGTTTCCAGTTTTTGTGTCTTCAGTACGGGAGTTGCGCACAGGAAATCTCTCTGGATTATTTTTTCAAGGATGCGCAGTGAAAGCGACGAGGCTGGCGCGTGAATGTCGCTCCAGATTGCCAGCACATGTTTTGACTCGGCCTCATCCATGACGAGGTTCAGCTTCTCTCCTGCTGTCAACTGAGACTGGAGAAGGAGAAAACGGACATGGGGATATTTTTTTACAAGAGAATCAATCTCAGGCGCAGCCTCCGGGTCTTCAACACTTATTACCTCGTAATCCGGATTTTTGGTCAACTCCAAGAGCGCGCTGTCGCGGTGCAGCCTCCCCTGCCTGTGGAGTACGACAATGCACAGCGGATATGGATCCTTGTGAATCCTGGCCTTCTGCGCGCCGCCAAAGACAGTGTAGGCAATTTCCGGTTTAGAAGTTGAAGGTGTAGTACTCATCACATCCCTGGCAGAGTCGAGTGTATTCACCTGCGATATGCGAAAGGTAAGTCGCTTCACCATTCTTCCAGATTTTTTCAATTGGATCGCTGAAAACATTTCCAAGAAGATGTTCTTTTGCAAGATCCTCGCGGCAGAGGGGAACGCTGCCATCAATCAGCACGGTCATCTCCCTCTTGTTGTGCCAGCATGGAAAGCGGGTAAGGGGCGAGAGATCCGTCACCTTCCTGTCTGGCAAAAATCCCGCAAAGCTGTCATATTTTTGAACGATGACAGTATCCATCTCCTTTTTCCATTCACGGTAGAAGCGCTCCAGCTGTTCCTCGTTTTCATTCATGCGAACGGCCTGCACACAGACATTCCCCGGAAAAAGACCGTGCAGCATTCTGGCAAAAGCTGTTGCTTCTTCAAAACCATCGCCGCGAAGGGTTTTATACAGAGCAGGGTCTG